>JALONX010000725.1 GCA_025454695.1 Chloroflexaceae bacterium | reverse complement strand
GCCTGGCGCGGCATTGTAAACGCAGAGACGCAGAAGCGTAGAGACGCAGAGGCGATGAATGCAGAATTGAACATTGAGCATGAAGAAAAGGGAGTACATCGCCCTTCATTCTCAACTCTCAATTCTCAATTCTCAATTCTCACTTCCGTCTTCGACCGTTTCATCTCCCGTGGGTTGCCGCTGCTGGTGCTGGCGGGCGCAATCACCCTGCTTACCTTTCGCGTCTTCCAGCCCGATGCCTTCAGCGGCTCGCGGGCCGACTCGCCGCCAGTGCCCTTTGCAAGCGAGATTGCCGCCAGTGGCCTGGGCCGTTTGATTAACGGGCTAGACTTCATGCAGGGCTGGGGCTTCTTCGATCTGCGGCTCGACCCGCGCTTTATGAAGAACCTCAGCGACGTGCGGGCCTTTGTCACCGGCGAGATTGACTGGCCGCCCTCGCACCAGTGGGTGCTGCGCACCGCTTACCT
Source organism: Chloroflexaceae bacterium (assembly GCA_025454695.1). Classification (GTDB taxonomy): domain Bacteria; phylum Chloroflexota; class Chloroflexia; order Chloroflexales; family Chloroflexaceae; genus JALONX01. The sequence continues at coordinate 3,305 of JALONX010000725.1, read as the reverse complement.
CTTCCCCTGGCTGAACATGGTGCAATGGGGCATGGGGCCGTTTCTTGGGCTAGCGGCCTGGCTCAGCTTCGCTATGTTTATTGCAGATTTTAGATTGCAGATTGCAGATTGGCGGCGGCGCACAGGGCAAAATCTACAATCTACAATCTGCAATCTGCAATCGCTGCCCGCCTGGCTGCTCTGGGGCTGGATCGCCTTCTATTTCCTCTGGCAGGGCAACCAGTTTGCCATTACGCTGCGCTACCTGCTGCCGATCTACGGCGCGTTGATTATTTTTGCGGCCTGGGGCCTAGTGCGGTGTTATGACTGGAGCCGACAGTCGGCAGTTGGCAGTTGGCAGTTGGCAGGAGCAACAACCTCTCATTCACGTTTCGGACGCACTGCTGCACGGATGACGCAGTACGCAGTACGCAGTACGCAGTATCTTCTGCCGATTGTGATTCTCGGCACCTTCGCCTGGGCCTATGCCTTTACCCGCATCTACGAGCGGCCCCATTCGCGGGTGATGGCGGCCCAGTGGCTGGTGGAACATGCGCCGCCCGGCAGCAAAATCGCCTTTGAACGCTGGGACGACCCGCTGCCGCTGTACGACATCAACGGCAACAACCTTTGGGGCGTGACCTATGAAGGCAAGGAGACTTCGCCCTACGCCGAGGACGACCCCCAGAAGTATCTGGGGCAGATCAACAGCCAGGGCCAGCTGGAGGCCGGGCTGATTGACACGCTGAATGCGGTAGATTACCTCACCCTCACCAGCAACCGCGTCTACGACTCGGCGACGCGCATGCCCTACCGTTTCCCGGCGCTGACGCGCTACTACCACCACCTCTTCAATGGCGACCTGGGCTTTGAGCTGGTGGCCGATATTCACTCCTACCCGCGCCTGCTGGGGATTGAAATTCCCGACCAGCGGGCCGAAGAAGCCTTCCATGTCTACGACCACCCACGGGTGCTGATTTTCCGCAAGACCGCCGCTTTTTCGCCCGAACGGGCAGCTCAGCTCATCACTGGCGACGTGAACTGGGGCGAGGTCTACAAGCTGCCGGTGAAGATTGCCGACCGCACCCCCAACGCCCTGCGGCTGACCGAAAGCCAGTGGCTCACCTACCGCGACGGCGGCACCTGGAGCGCGTTTTTTAACCCGGCGAGCCTGGTGAATAACATGTTTGTTGCCCCGCTGCTCTGGTTGCTGGTGCTAGAAGTGCTGGGGCTGGCGCTCTGGGCGCTGCTCTTTCCGCTGCTGCGCCGCCTGCCCGACCGGGGATTTTCGCTGGCGCGGGCGCTGGCGCTGCTGCTGGTGGCCTACGCCGCATGGCTGTTGGGCAGCCTGAAGCTGGCCCCCTTTACGCCGCTGACACTGTGGGCCTGCGCTGCGCCGCTGCTGCTGGCGGGCGCGTGGGCGGCCTGGCGCTGGCGGGCGGCGTTGCGGGCCTTCTGGGATGAACGACGGAGCGCCCTGCTGCTGGCCTGGGGCATCTATCTGGGCTTCTTTGCGCTGGGCCTGGCCTTCCGCTGGTTTAACCCCGACCTGTGGCACCCGGCCCGTGGCGGCGAGAAGCCGATGGATTTCGCCTTTCTCAACGCCGTGCTGAAGAGTTCGGCCTTCCCGCCCTATGACCCGTGGCACGCAGGCGGCTACATCAACTACTACTACTTCGGCTTTGTGCTGGTGGGCGCACTGGTGCATCTCACCACCATCGTGCCCGCCATCGCCTACAACCTGGCCGTGCCAAGCCTGTTTGCCCTTACCGCCCTGGGCGCGTGGGGCGTGGTGTATAACTTGACTGCGTCAAGAAATTTTCGATTTTCGATTTTGGATTTTAGATTGCCCGAGTCTCAGGATGCAGCCAATCCAAAATCCAAAATCCCAAATCCAAAATCAGAGCGCTTTGCGCTCATCGCTTCGGCCCTCGCCCCCATCTTCATGCTGCTGCTGGGCAACCTGGCCCAGGCGCTCTGGTTTCTCAACGGCTATGCCGCACAGCAGGCCAGCCGTCCCGAATGGGCCTTCTGGGACGCGACTCGCATTGTGCAGGGCACGGTGAATGAGTTCCCCTTCTTCACCTTTCTCTTCGCCGACCTGCACGCCCACATGATTGTGATGCCCTTTTCGCTGGCGCTGCTTGGACTCACGGTTGCGTTGGTGAGAATGGCGGTAGAGACGCCCCGCCGGGGCGTCTCTACCCTGGTTCCGGGGTTGGGCGAACACAAGGTTCGCCCCTACGTGCCGTGGGTTGTTGTGTTGCTCCTTTGTGGCTTGCTGGCGGGGGCGCTGCGGGCCACCAACACATGGGATTACCCAACCTTTGTGGGCCTGACCTTTGCCACCCTGGCCCTGCTGGGCTGGCGCAGCATGCGGCACGCCGTGAGTCTTACCGACAAGGCCGGGGCGTTTGTGCGGCGCTGCCTGCTGCCCTTCGCCGTGATTGTGATTGTGGGCAACCTGGCCTTTTTGCCCTTCACCCAGAACTTCGTCACCGAGTCGTCGGGGGTGGAGCTGCTGCGTGACGGCTCGTTTCCGTCGCTCTTGAGCCAGGTGCTGAACGCCGAGCGCACCAGCCTGACTGACTGGTTGCGCATGTATGGCCTGTGGTTCTTCCTGCTGGCGAGCGCCGGGGTGGTGCTGGCCCGCCGCCTCGCTCGCCGCGACGGTGGGCAGTCCCCGCTGTTCACCATTGCTGTAGGCGGCACCGGGCTGTTTGCCCTGGCCGCGCTGGCGGCGGGTTGGCCTGTGCCGGTGCTGCTCATCCCGCTGCTGCTAGGGGCGGCGACGCTGGCCTGGCGCATGCGCCACCTGCCGCCGCGCCTGCTGCTGCCGCTGCTCTGGGCGGGCACTGGGCTGGCGCTGAGCCTGCTAGTGGAAGTGGTGGCGGTGCAGGGCGACGTGGGCCGCATGAACACCGTTTTTAAGTTCGGCCTCCATTCCTGGATGCTCTTCGCCCTGGCGGCGGCGGTGGCGGTGCCGTGGATATGGTCAGTCGGCAGTCGGCAGTTGACAGTTGGCAAACGTGCCGTTGGGCGTAGCGACACGACTGCAAACTGGTTCCTGCAAACTGCAAACTGGTTCTGGCGGGTTGCCGCAGCACTGCTCATCGCGGCCTCACTCGTCTACCCGCTGACGGCGACGCCCGCCCGGCTGGCCGACCGGGCCGCGCCCGGCCTGCCGCGCACCTTTGACGGGCTGGCCTTTATGGCCAGTGACCAGGTACGGGCCAGCGAGAACGGGCGCGACTTCCCGCTGTCGAATGATGCCGCCGGGATTGCCTGGCTGCAAGCGAACGTGCCGGGCACGCCGGTGATTCTGG
>JALONX010000062.1 GCA_025454695.1 Chloroflexaceae bacterium | reverse complement strand
GCTGCCGCTGCTGTGGCGGGTGCTTCTGCTGACGTGGGCGCTAGCCCTGCTGGCGGGGCTGTGCTGGTTGCTCGATGCCCTGCTGCTGAGAAAACACCCCCGCTGGCGACCCTGGCGGGTGGCGCTGCCGGTAGCCCTGGCGGCGGCGGGGTTGCTGGCCTGCGCCTGGCACGCCCCGCAAACGCTGGCCTGGGCGCTGCCGAACATCCCATGGATGCTGGGAGTGGCCACGCTGCTGCTGGCGGCGCTGGCGCAGACCGAGGACGGGAGACCGGAGACCGCCGATCAACTCCCCCAGTTCCCCCGTAAGCAGGAGGGATTGCAGTTCGCCGGGCAATCCAAAATCCAAAATCCAAAATCTAAAATCTTACTTCCGTTGGTGCTGCTCCTCGCCGCCCAAACATTGTTTCACATGCAGACTCAGGTGGTGCTGGGCGTGGCCCTGGCGCTGGCGGGGCTGCTGCTGTTGCGGCCCGGCGTTCCGGCTGGGGACGGAGGATTGGCGATTGACGATTTACGATTAACGATTGGCAATCAGCGACTAGCAACTGACGACTGGAAACTGCGAACTGCAAATTGGCAACTGCCAGCTGCTCTCGGCGCAATCTTCCTGCTGGCCCTGGGCATGCGGCTCTACCAGATTGATTGGCTGCCCTTCGGCCTCTGGCGCGACGAGGCCCGCCACGGGCTGGTAGCCCTCGACATCATTGGCGGCTACCGCCCGATCTACATTGCCGAGAACCGGGTGAACATGCCCGCTCTGGGCCTTTACCCGTTTGCGCTGGCGATTGAATGGTTCGGCATCCACATATGGACGATGCGCCTGGTGACGGGAGTTGCCGGGGCACTCACCGTGTTTCCGCTCTACGCCTTCACCGGGCGGCTCACCGGGCGGCGCGACCTGGCCCTGCTGGCGGCGGCGTTGCTGGCGGTGTCAAGCTGGCACATCAGCATTAGCCGCTTTTCCTTCCCCACCGTCTTCGAGCCGCTGCTGGGGCTGACGGGCTTGTGGCTGTTGCTTCTAGGGAATCAGCAGTTAGCAGCCGACAGTTGGCAGTTGGCAGTTGCGCGTCGCGGGGTGTTGAGGGCGGTACTGCAAACTGCAAGCTGCCTACTGTTATCTGGGGTGTTTCTTGGCCTGGCCATGCAGAACTACCACACCGGGCGGGTGCTGCCGCTGGTGGCGCTGGTGCTGGCGCTGCTGCTGCTCTGGCGGCAGCGGGAGCGGTGGCGGCAATGGCTGGTGGGCATGCTGGCGGTGGCCCTGGGCGGGCTGCTGGTGCTGGCCCCGTTGCTCAACTACGCGATTGAGCGGCCTTCGGCCTTTAACAACCGGGTCAACGAGGTCTTTTTGTTGAGCGAAACTGCGCTGTACGGTCGCGGGCCCCTCGCCGCCCTTGATGAGTCGGTGGCTTTGCATGGGCTGATGTTTAATGTGCTGGGCGACGCCAACGGGCGGCACCATGCGCCAGGGCGGCCCTTTCTCGACTTCGTGACCGGGATTGGCTTTCTGGTGGGGCTGACGGCCCTGCTGCGCCACTGGCGCGATTGGCGGAATTTGTTCTTGCTGGCGGCCCTGGGCATCGGCATCCTTCCGGGCTTTTTCGCGGTTGCCGCGCCCCATGCCATGCGCACCTTCGGCGCATGCGCCTTCGCCTACATCATCGCCGCCCTGGGCTGGGTCGAGTTGCTGCGGCTCGGCAGTGAGTACTTAACGCAGAGACGCAGAGACGCAGAGACACAGAGGAAAACGAGTTACGAGGGTCGAGTTGCACAAACCAGTTCTCGGTTCTTGGTTCTCGGTTCTTGGTTCTCGGTTCTTGTTGCATGTGCCCTCAACGCCTGGCTCTATTTTGGCAGCATGGCCACCAACCCGGAGGTGTATTACGAGTTCTACCCGGTCGAGTCGCAGGTGGGCCAGTATCTGCGGCAGGTGGCCGAGGGCGATGGCCCGGTGACCTTGAGCACACTCTACATGCCTGAGCCGCTGGCTACCGACCCGGTGATCGCCTTTCTTGCTGCTGGGCTGCCGCTGCCGCAGACCTTTGGCCGGGGCGGCCTGGCGCAAGCGCCGCCGGGCGCACGCATTCTCGTGCCCGCCGCCACCGACACCTACACGCCCGACCTGGCGGTGCTGGCTCCCGTGTTGGGCGCGGCTCCGCAGCCCGTCGAGCGCGGCCCGAACTTCCCCGGTACCAGCGAGCCGACCTTTGTGGTGTATCAAGTCGGGCCATAACATGTGCCACAGAGGGCACAGAGAACACAGAGAGCAGCGGATTGCAGATTGCAGATTACTGGATAGTCACGCAGAGACGTGAAAATGCAGAGGCACAGCGATTACGGATTACGCAGTACGTTTCACCCCTCCGTGCCCTCTGCGCCCTCTGTGGCAACACATGCAGGTTCCTACCACAAACTCGTGCTTGACAGATGGTAGGAGCGTATGCTATGCTCGTTTTGGGCAAAATGAACAAGAAGTAACCTGTATGTCTCGTGCATCATTCTCAATTATTATTCTCCTTAACCTCGTACTTCTCCTCCTCGTAGGACGAAGTCATAACCGCCTGGGAGCATAAGCGACAGCACGAGAAGCCAGACTGATGCAAAACCTCCCAGGCAACGCGGGAGGTTTTTTCGTACCCAGCACACACAGGAGCCGCAATGGACGCCATCATCCGCAAAATCAAAGAGCTGATTGAGCGCTTGCGGGGGCCACAGCCGCTCCCCGCCCCAGTGCCGGTGCCCGTTCGCCGCCGCCGGTAAGTGATTTTGGATTTTAAATTTTGGACTTCGGATTTTAGGACGTGAGCGGATACGCAGTACCCTTCGCCTACGCTCAGGGCAGGCGTAGCACGTAGTACGCAGTAAAAGGCTCATAACTCGTAACTCGTAACTCGTAACTTGAGCTGCCGCATCGCCTCGCGGTAGCATTCCCCACAATGGCGTGGTTGGTGCGCGGCGTCGCTCACCTGGCGACGGAGCGCCCGGTTCTCCGAAACTCTCGTAGCAGGATAGACGACGGTTGGGTTGGTTTGCGGGTAGCCTGGCTACACCGTTCTCGTTTCGCATTGCCAAATTTTGTAGAGAAGCAGACTCAGGAGGCAGTTCACAATGACCCAGGAACGAACCGGCGCTCAAATTATGTGTGAGGCGCTGATCCGCGAAGGTGTGGAGGTGATGTTCGGCATTCCCGGCGGCGCGATTATGCCATTTTACTTCGCCATGTGGGAATACCGCGACCAGCTCCGCCATGTGCTCTGCCGCCACGAGCAGGGTGCAGGCCACGCCGCCGAAGGCTATGCCCGTGCAACGGGCAAGCTCGGCGTGTGTATCGGCACCAGCGGCCCCGGCACCACCAATCTGGTCACGCCCATTGCCGACGCAATGATGGACAGCACGCCCCTGCTGGCAATCACGGGGCAGGTTTCTAGCCTGGTGCTGGGCAAAGACGCCTTTCAGGAGACCGACATTACCGGCATTACCATGCCGATCACCAAACATAACTACCTGGTGAAAGACATTAACGACCTGCCCTATGTGTTCAAAGAGGCGATCCACATTGCCACCACTGGCCGACCTGGCCCGGTGCTGATTGACATCACCAAAGACGCCATGCAGGCCCGCACGGTGCCCAACTGGGATGTGAAGCTGAATCTCCCCGGCTACAAGCCCACCTACAACCCCAACGCCAAGCAGATCCGCGAAGCGATCAAGCTCATTCAGAGCGCCAAAAAGCCGCTGATTATGTCGGGCAATGGCGTGATTATGGCCGGGGCCATTGAGGAACTGGCCGCGTTTGCCGAACGCCTGCGGGTGCCGGTGATTACCACCCTCCACGGCATCGGCTCCTTCCCCGAAGATCACCCGCTGAACATTGGCATGCCGGGCATGCACGGCTGGGTACATGTCAACCGGGCGATTCAGGAGTGCGACGTGCTGTTCAACATCGGTGGGCGCTTCGACGACCGCGTGACCGGCAAGGCCAGCACCTTTGCGCCCAATGCCCAGGTGATCCATGTGGATATTGACCCCAGCGAGATTGGCAAAAACGTGAAGGTGGCGGTACCGATTGTGGGTGACGCCAAGCTGACCTTGCAGGCCTTTCTGGAAGCAATGCCGGGCCGTGAGGACATGGCCGAACTGCATGGCAACGCCAGCGACTGGATGGAGCACATTCGGGAGATGCAGGCTAAGCACCAGGGCAAGCAGCAGTACGTCAGCCGGGCTGACACTGAGGCTATGAGTCTGCCACCCCACGATGTGTATGACATTATGAACCGCATGATTAACGAGCGGGGCGACTACCGCATTTGCACCGATGTGGGCCAGCACCAGATGTGGGCCGCCCAGTTGCTAGATTGGTATCGCCCACGGACTCACATCACCAGCGGCGGCGCGGGCACCATGGGCTTTGCCGTGCCAGCGGCCCTGGGCGTGGCCGTGGCCTGCCCCAACGAAACGGTATGGGCGGTGTGCGGTGACGGCGGCTTCCAGATGACCAACCAGGAGATGGCCACCATCGTGCAAGAGGGTATCACCAACGTCAAGGTGGCCGTAATCAACAATGGCTACCTGGGCATGGTGCGGCAGTGGCAGGAGCTGTTTGAGAACAAGCGCTACAGCGGCACGCCTCTGACCGGGCCAGACTTCGCCAAACTGGCTGAAGCCTATGGCTGGAAGGGCATTACGGTGGAGCACACCGAGGATGTGGAAGCGGCCATGCGCGAGGCCTACGAGACCGACGGCCCCGTGCTGATTGACTTCCGCGTCGAGCGCGAAGTGAACGTCTTTCCCATGGTGCCCCAGGGTAAGAGCATCGGCGACATGATTACGGACGCATCGCAAGCCTAAACAATTTACGATTTACGATTTACGATTACAGACAGCCCAGCGCCGTCAAACGTGAATCGAAGATCGAACATCATCATCTCTACAGAGGACTTCATATGAAGAAACATACAATCGTCGCGCTGGTGCAAGATCGGCCTGGGGTGCTGAGCCGGGTGGTGGGCCTGGTGCGCCGCCGGGGCTACAACATCGAGAGCCTGGCGGTGGGCCACAGCGAGACGCCCAACGTGAGCCGCATTACCATGGTGGTGGAATGGAACGACGTTGATCAGGTGGTGAAGCAGCTTTACCGGCTGATTGAGGTACTGAAGGTCAGCGATGTGACCAACGACCCGACCGTGGAGCGGGAGATGGTGCTGGTGAAGCTGCACGCGCCTGCGCCCAAGCGCCACGAAATCGTCTCCATGTGCAATGTGTTTGACGCCAAGATTGTGGACGTGGGCGTAAACACTATGGTTGTTGAGATGACCGGCACGCCCGCCAAGGTGGAGAATTTTATCGAGATCGTCAAGCCCTATGGCGTAAAAGAGATGATGCGCACGGGCCGGGTAGCGATGGTACGGGGCGCACGCGGCCACAACGCCGCCGAATATGCAGAAAGCAGCAACGGCACAAACGGTCAGTTTGCAGTAAATCGGAATTAGGGTCAATTGGTTGGGGCGCAGTCGGCTGCGCCCCTTCGTTTTTCTTATTTTATTTGTGGAGGATGATTATGGCTGAACTTTTTTACGACAAACAGGCTGATCTGGAGCGACTCAAAAACAAGCCCATCGCCATTGTTGGCTTTGGCAGCCAGGGCCACGCCCATGCGATGAACCTGAAAGAGAGCGGCCTGGATGTGCGGGTGGGCCTCTACCCCGGTAGCAAGAGCTGGGGCAAGGTGGAAGCCGCCGGTCTGAAGGCGATGAGCGTGGCCGACGCGGCGAAGGAAGCCCAGATGGTGATGATCCTGACACCAGACATTGGCCAGGCCGACATCTACCGCGACCATATTGCGCCCCACATGGAGCCAGGCAAGACGCTGATGTTCGCCCACGGCTTCAACATCCGCTTCGGCCAGATCATCCCTGCCAAAGGCATTGACGTGAGCATGGTTGCGCCCAAGGCCCCTGGCCACCGCGTGCGTGAGGTCTACACCCAGGGCGGCGGCGTGCCCGCGCTGGTGGCGGTGGAGCAGGATGCCACTGGTGGCGCGTTTGCTGATGCGCTGGCCTATGCCAAGGGCATTGGCAGCACTCGCGCTGGCGTGCTGCGCACCAGCTTCACCGAAGAGACCGAAACCGACCTTTTTGGCGAGCAGGCCGTACTCTGCGGCGGTGTGGCGGCGCTGGTCAAGGCTGGCTTCGACACACTGGTGGACGCGGGTTATCAGCCCGAGGTGGCCTATTTCGAGTGTATGCATGAGCTGAAGCTGATTGTTGACCTGATGTACCAGGGTGGCCTGAACTACATGCGCTACTCGATCAGCGATACTGCCGAATGGGGCGACTACACCGCCGGGCCGAAGATTATTAATGATGAGACGCGGGCGGCGATGAAGCAGCTGCTGGCCGACATTCAGAGCGGGGCCTTCGCCGAAGATTGGATTGACGAGAACCACAACGGGCGACCGCGCTTCAACGCTGCCCGCAAAGGCGACATCGAGCATCGCATCGAGTCGGTGGGCCTGGAGCTGCGCCGCATGATGCCGTTTGTGAACCCACGGGAAGTGACGCCGGGAACGGGGGGAGCCTAACGATTGTAGATTGTAGATTGCAGATTGCAGATTACCTGCATCAATCTGCAATCTACAATTTGGTAGCATGAGCTCGTATTTGCAAACGCAAAGTGGGCGCAACCGCACATATATCTCCAACCCTTTGTGCCTTTGTGCCTTTGTGAGAACTTTTTCTGACAGCCTTACGGCTGGTGTTTATTTGTAAACCTTGCAACAGCCAATCTGCAATCTGCAATCTACAATCTGCAATCAAGAAGCGGAGCGACTATGAACGACTATGTACGTATTTTTGATACGACTCTGCGGGACGGCGAGCAGGCTCCCGGCTGTACGATGACGCTGGAGGAGAAGCTGGAGGTGGCCCGGCAGTTGGCCCGTTTGAATGTGGACATCATCGAGGCGGGCTTTCCGGCGGCCTCGCCCGGCGACTGGGCCGCAGTGCATGAAATTGCGCAGCAGGTGGGCAGCGCCGACGGCCCCACCATCGCCGCGCTGGCTCGCGCCAATAGAGACGATATTGACAAGGCATGGACGGCGATCCAGCCCGCTGCAAAGCGCCGCATCCACACCTTCATGTCTACCTCGGACATTCACCTCGAACATCAGTTTAAGAAGACCCGCACGGAGGCGCTGCACCTGATCCATGACATGGTTTCGTATGCACGCAGCCTGTGCGAGGATGTGGAATTTTCACCTATGGACGCGGGTCGCTCCGACCCGGCCTTTTTGCGCGAGGCGGTGAGCGTGGCGGTGGCGGCGGGCGCGACGACGCTGAATATTCCCGACACAGTGGGCTACCAGACGCCAGATGAGTATGGCGCGATGATCCGCGATTTGTATGAACATGTGCCCGGCATCCAGAAGTGTATCCTTTCGACGCACTGCCATGACGACCTGGGCCTGGCGGTGGCCAATTCGCTGGCAGGCGTGCGGGCCGGGGCGCGGCAGGTGGAATGTACCATCAACGGCATTGGCGAGCGGGCGGGCAACGCCTCGCTGGAAGAGGTGGTGATGGCACTGCACACTCGCAAGCAGTTCTATGGGCTGAAGACCCGCGTCAACACCCGCGAAATTGCCCGCAGCAGCCGCCTGGTGAGCAGCTTGACCGGCGTGCAGGTGCCGCCGAACAAGGCGATTGTGGGTGCCAACGCTTTTGCTCACGAGTCCGGCATTCACCAGGATGGCGTGTTAAAATACCGCCAGACCTACGAGATTATGAGCGCCGAAACGGTGGGCCTGGAAGGCAACGCGCTGGTGCTGGGCAAACACAGCGGGCGGCACGCCTTCCGCAAACATGTGGAAGCGCTGGGCCATAAGCTGAGTGAAGAGGACTTTCGGCAGGTCTTCGCCCGCTTCAAAGACCTGTGCGACCGCAAAAAGACGGTGGACGACCGCGACCTGGAAGCGCTGATTACGGGTGAAACGCGCCGTGCGCCGGAGATTTATAAGCTGGAACATGTACAGTTTACCAGCGGCACGGGCGTGACCCCGGCGGCGACGGTGCGCATGGTTGGCCCTGAGGGGCGGGTGATTACCGACAGCGCCCACGGCACCGGCCCGGTGGATGCGGTCTACCAGGCGATCAACCGGGTCATCCAGCGCCCCAACGAGCTGATCGAGTTCTCGATCAATGCCATCACCGAGGGACTCGACGCGGTGGCCGAGGTGACGGTGCGTATCCGCGAGCGCGGCGCGGCGGAGGAGGACACTGCGGGCAAGGGTCGCCCGCCGATCTTCAGCGGCTACGGGGTGAACACCGACACGATTGTGGCGGCCGCCGAGGCCTACATGGGTGCGCTAAACAAAATGCTCGCCGCCCGCCAGGAGCGCATCAAGGCCGAGCAGGCCGCCTACGCCGCAGGCTACGACAAAAACGCGACCTCTTACGCCGTGGACATGTTCGGGATGAGTGCGTTGGGGAAAGCGGATTAGGGGTTAAGGGTTAAGGGTTAAGGGTTAAGGGTTAAGGGTTAGAGGTTACGATCACTGATGTTCATTGCTTCGCAGTGAAGTTAACCCTTAACCCCTAACCCCTACATACGAAAATGCAAACCATTGCCTACCTCGGCCCGCCGGGGACATTTAGCGAGGAAGCGGCCCTGGCCTATGCCGCCGGGCGGGCGGGGGTGAATTTCCTGCCGCTGGCCAGCATGCCCGCCGTGGTGACGGCGATTGAAACCGATGCGGCGACGGTGGGGGTGCTGCCGATTGAGAATGTGCTGGAGGGGAGCGTCACCAACACGCTTGATCTGTTGATCCACGAGACGAACCTGCGGATTGCGGGTGAAATTGTGGTGCCAATTCGTCAGTATCTGGTGGCGCGGGCGGGCATAACGTTGCCGGAAATCAAGGTACTCTACGCCCACCCGCAGTCGCTGGGCCAGTGTCGCAAGTTTGTGGAACGCTGCCTGCCCGGCGTGGCCACGGTGGCCTCCCTTTCCAACAGTGCCGCCCCCACCGAGGCCCTGGCCGACGAGCGCCCAGCAGCGGCGATTAGCACCCTGCGGGCGGCGGAGTTGACCGGCAGCCATGTGCTGGCCCGTGAAATTGCCGACACGCAGGGTAATGTCACCAGGTTTATTGTGCTGGCCCAGCACGATGCCCCACCGACCGGCGATGACAAAACCAGCTTCTGCTTCGGCTTTCGTGAAGACCGGGCGGGCACGCTGGTGGGGGCGCTGCACGAATTGGCGGCGGACAATATCAACATGACCAAGCTTGAATCGCGCCCGGCCAAGGCGGCCCTGGGTCAGTATATTTTTTTGGTTGACATCAACGGTCATCGAGAAGACGCACGCGTGGCAGCGGCACTCAAGCGTATTGAGTCGCGAGCGGGGTTTTTAAAGCTGTTTGGCAGCTACCCCTGTTGGAAGTCGCGCTCATTTTAGTTATCATTCCTATACTAAGTTGGCCCTTGCGTTAGATAAAATATCAACCATAATCATAGTTAGAGAGGAGTAGGTGTAGTCTGCGTCTGACAGCAACCTGAGAACCGAGCCTGTTCATGGAGTTGCATCCGGGCAGATGGCGGCGAATAGGTACAACTCGTAGGAGGAACGACCATGTTCGATCTCATCATCGTCGGCGGTGGGGCAGCCAGTCAATCAGCTGCCATGTATGCCATCGGGAAGCAACTGAACTTCTTGATGATCTATGAGCACCTGGGCGGGCGGGCCGGTCAGGTTGCATTAGCCGACCGGGATTACCTGGTGGGCAATATCCTGGTTCATTTCGATTTTCCGGATGCGCAGGACGATGAAGCCCTCTTGATCGGCAGTTCGGCCATTCACCTCTTTGAGCGTCAGATCAAAAACCAGGCCAACCATCTGCTTCAGGATCGGGTGCTGCGGGTGTTGCACGGTGACGACGGTTTTGCGGTTGAGACCTTGCGGAATGGAGTACGGCAGGCGCGCACCGTGCTGGTAGCGACCGGGGCCACACCACGCAAGCTTGAGCTAGCGGGGTTTGACACAGCATTGATGCCTGACATTAGCCACGTGACGACAGTGCATGCCAGCACCTACGCTCACAAACGGGTTGCCATCGTTGGTGGGCAGGAGCGGGGCTTGTACGGAGTGGCTGAACTGGCCACCAGGGCCAGCTGTGTCTACCTGGTGGTGCCGGGGGCGTTTTTGCCCAATACGCCGATTGTGCAGGTGTTGCGCAACCACGGCAACGTGGAGGTTTTTGAGAACTGCACCGTGCGCGAGGTGGCCGGTGGGGACGCTATTGAGTGGGTGATTATTGAGGATGGGGTGCGACTTGTGACCCTACCGGCAGATGCGGCCTTTACCAACCTGGGCTATGTGCCCAACGTGGGCGCAGTGCAGGAACTGGTAGCTCTGGACGGCAAACATTTTATCCGGGTAGATAGCGCCAACGCCACCAATGTGCCCGGCCTGTTTGCTGCTGGCGATGTCGCCCGGCCCTACGGCGACCAGGTGCTGGTGGCAATTGGCGACGGTACCAGGGCTGCCATCAGCGCCCACCACTATTTGCTGGAACGGGGCGCGGCGCTGCATGTGGGGCAACTTGCATCGAATGCAACTGCCGCACGCTGAGAGTCTGTCTGAAATGTCTCGCGCAAAGGCGCAAAACTCACAAGGAATCGCAGGTGAATGAGTATGTACGGTTCCTTTGCGCCTTTGCACGAGGGTCAAAATCACCCTTTTCAGATAGCTCCTCAAAACCAGTGAGGCACGCAAAGCTGCAATGGCCTGCCAGCGCGTTGCCGGGCAGGTGTAGCCCCATGTGGCCTGGCGTGCATCTGTTTCACACGGTAGCTACAACACGGGTACGTTTTGGCATTCCACATCCGCGACTACCAGCTAGAGGATAGGGCGAGTTGCCTGGCCATACTCCAGGATCATATCCCTGACCTGTTCGCGCCCGGTGAATGTGGGGCGTTTGCCGATTTTCTCGACGGAAACGACGCGCCCTATTTTATTGTGATTGAAACCCGTGGTGTGCTCATCGCTTGTGGCGGTGTGCGATTGGTCAGTGAGCCTACCATAGCACGACTGGTGTGGGGCATTGTTGATCGGGAATATCACCGTCAGGGGGTGGGTCGTTTGCTTTTGTTAGCCCGGCTGAACTGGCTGGCCCAACATCAGCCGCATGTTCGTCGGGTTGAGTTGCACACCAGCCAGTATGTTCGTCCGTTTTTTGAAAGTGCTGGATTTGTAGTTGATACCGAGGCTGAACATGGCTACGCGCCCGGGCTGCATCGCTACGATCTGCACATGGATTTTGATGCAGCCCGCCGCGCACAGGTGGTTCAGCAATATCACCTGATCAGGCCGGGGGGATGAAGAGATGAGTGATTGGAGATTGGAATATCCATGTTGCAGGTTGCAGTCTCCGATTTCTGTTTCAGATGGTTTCGGTCTTCGGTCTATGATTAATCGTTAATTCCACATGGATGAAGTAATGCATCGAGTTGAGGTGATCCCGGCAGTCGCTCCCCGTGAGCGGCTGCCCGCCATTTGTGCCGAGATGTAACCGGCCAGCGTCCGCCTATCGTCGTTTCTATTCTTCCGGTGAAGGAGCCTGCGGTGCAAATGTTGTTGTATGATACCACGCTGCGCGATGGAACGCAGCGCGAGGGCCTGTCGCTTTCGTGCGAAGACAAACTGAAGATTGCCCGTGAACTGGATGCCCTTGGTGTGCATTACATCGAAGGGGGCTGGCCTGGTTCAAACCCCAAAGATGCCGAATTTTTCCAGCGGATCAAAACAATTCCGCTGCGCCATGCAAAAATTGCTGCTTTTGGCAGCACCCGCCACGCCCACACGCCTTGCGACACCGATTCAAACATTCGCGCCCTGGTGGATGCCGATACGCCGGTGGTGACACTGGTGGGCAAAAGCTCGGTGCTGCATGTGGAAAAGGTGCTGGAAACCAGCCGCGACGAAAACCTGGCCATGATCGGCGACAGCGTGGCCTACTTTAAACGGCTGGGCAAAGAAGTGGTTTACGATGCGGAACACTTCTTCGATGGCTACAAACTGGATTCGGCCTACGCCCTGGCCACGCTGGCAGCTGCTGCCCGCGCCGGGGCCAACTGCCTGACGCTCTGCGACACCAACGGCGGCTCGCTGCCCCATAAAGTCTCAGAAATTGTGGCGGCGGTGAAACAGTTCTTGATTGCAGATTGCAGATTGCAGATTGCAGCTGCCGTGAGTCTCAACTCAGCGCTCCAACTTGGCATTCACACCCATAACGATGGGGCGCTGGCGGTGGCGAACGCGCTAGCGGCAGTGCAAGCCGGTTGCGTCCACGCCCAGGGCACCATCAACGGCTATGGTGAACGCTGTGGCAACATGGATTTAATCCCGCTGATTGCCAATTTACAGCTGAAGCTGGGCTACCAGTGTGTTGCACCAGAGCAACTGGCCCGACTCACCGAAGTGTCCCATTATGTAGCCGCCGTTGCCAACCTCAACCCCGACACCCACGCGGCCTACGTGGGGCGAAGCGCGTTTGCGCACAAGGGCGGCATTCATGTGGCGGCGATTGCCAAGTGCGAGGAAAGCTATCAGCATATTGAGCCAACGCTGGTGGGCAACCAGAAGCGGGTGGTGGTGAGCGAACTTTCCGGGCGGGGCAACGTGCGCATGCGGGCCGAGGAGTTGGGGCTGCACCTCAACGGCGCGGAAAAGACGGTGTTGCAGCGCATCAAAGAGCTGGAAAACAAGGGCTTTCAGTTTGAGGCGGCGGAAGGCAGCTTTGAGATGCTGGTGCGCCGCAGTGCGCCCGATTACCAGCCGCCGTTTGAACTGCTCGATTTCACTGTGATTGTGGAAAAGCGCGGCGGCAACGACATCGCTTCCCAGGCCACTGTCAAGGTGCGCGTTGGCGATGAGGTGATGCACACGGCTGCCGAGGGTGACGGCCCGGTGAACGCCCTTGACACGGCTATTCGCAAGGCGTTGCTACCCCACTACCCCGAACTGGCCGAAGTGCGCCTGGTAGATTACAAAGTCCGTATTATTGATGAGCATCGCGGCACGGCAGCCACGCCCCGCGTGCTGATAGAGAGCGCCCGTGGCGACGAGCGCTGGAGCACCATTGGCGCGTCGCAAAACATTATCGAAGCCAGCTACCAGGCCCTGTGGGATAGCCTGGAGCTGCCGCTGCTGCGGGCGCGGGAGCCGGTGGCGCTGTAGCTCGCGCATAGCCTATTTTTGCTCTCGCAAAGGCGCGAAGCTCGCTAAGGGTTGCACATGGACGTTCATTTGCCATTCTTGCTGCTTTTGTGAGTTTGCTTTTGCGGGCGCTGCCCTTCGGCAAGCTCAGGGGAGCCGCCCGCACCCCGCCCAAAGGGGCTGGCCCCTCTGGACTCCCCGCCCTTCGACAGGCTCAGGACAGGCTGGGGCCTGACGCCCCAGGCCCCCGCATGGGAGCGAGGTGTCAGAGGGGGAACAGGTGGTGGATGCCCACGCCGTATAAGACGGTAGGTGCAGTTGAACCTCTGGTAGAGTGGAATATGCGGACTTTGCCCTCAGGCCAAACGTTATTGGCAGCCCGGAGGCATCCACCACAGAGCGATTAATTGCCCCGATGTCCATTTGGGGTTCCAAGGG
>JALONX010000724.1 GCA_025454695.1 Chloroflexaceae bacterium | reverse complement strand
AAGACAATTTTAAAGATTCCGTCATTGATGATTTTGTCGAAAGTTACCTGCATGGCGAAACACCCATTCCGTGCGTGAAATGCAACCAGACCGTCAAATTCCGCGACCTTCTAAAAGTCGCGCGTGATTTGGGCGCGGATTGCATGGCCACCGGGCATTACATTCAACGCATTGTAAATGAACAAACCGGCATGGCCGAACTTCACCGCGCGGTGGATGTAACAAAAGACCAAAGTTATTTTTTATTTGCGACAACGCAAGAACAGCTGGAATTTCTGCGCTTTCCGCCCCTGCGCATGATTGACCGCATGCGCCTGGCCTACACCATTCTGGCCTGCCGCCGCATAAAAGACTGGCGCAGCCTGGAAACCGTGCCAGTGGCCACATGGCTTGAAACATTGAGTGGGCCGCGCACGGTGAAACACATCTGGGCACCGCTGCTGCGGGCCAAGTTCGATGGTGACTTCAGCCAGGTGCCTGCCACCTACATCTGGTCGCGGCTGGTGCGCACCACCGACACCCGCAGCAAAGATGGCAGCACCGAAAAGATGTGCTTTCTGCCCAATGGCTACATGGAACTAATTGATGCCCTGGCTGCGGCCATTCGGCGCAAGGGGGGCGAAATTCATACCGGGGCGACAGTGAACCAGGTGCGGGTATATGGCGAGCGTGTGGTGGGGCTGCTGATAGATGGGCAGGAATTGGATAGCGACGGCGTGGTGCTAACGGCGCAAACGCCCATTTCGCGCCGCCTGCTGCCGCCCGAAGCCGCCCACGTGTCGGCCCAGTGGGGGCAACTGGAAGGCTTTCTGGGGATTGTGTGTATGTTGTTGGTGCTGCGTCGCCGACTCACGCCCTACTACACCCTCAACATCACCGACCCGAGCATTCCCTTCACCGGGGTGATTGAAACCACCAATCTGATTGACCCGGCCTGTGTGGGCGGCTACCACCTGGTCTACCTGCCAAAGTATGTATCGCCCGACAGCGCCTACGCCCGCATGCCCGACGACGAACTGCGCACGACCTTCCTTGGCTACCTGCGGCGCATGTTCCCCGACCTGCGCGACGATGACATTGCCGCTATTCGCATTGGGCGCGAGCGTTATGTCGAGCCACTCCATCCGCTGGGCGCAACCGACCTGATCCCGCCGGTGGCCAGCGAGATTGCGGGGCTGTACTTGACCAACACTGGTCAGATCTATCCCCAGCTCACCAACGGCGAATCAGTATGCGCCTTTGCCCGAGCCACAGCTACCCAGATTGCCAGCCGCCAGCAGTTGCTGGCCCAACCTGGCCCGCTACCAACCACGAATGCAGGCATAGGGGTACCGCAATGAGTAGTCAATATGCTGATCTTTCCAGTTTTGCACGAAGTCGAGCGCGGCTCCAGACCCGTGCGGCGGGGCGGCGCTGGTTGCTGGTGGCGCTGGCTGCGGGCGACTTGCTAGCGATTGCTGCCGGGTTTTTTCTGGCCTACGCCCTGCGTTTTTGGACGGGTTGGGCCATCTTCGATGATGCGCCAGCCAAGCCCACCTTCTACTTAACGCTCGCCGAAATCCTTTCACCTGCATGGGTGGTGTTGTTTGCCTGTTACGGTCTGTATCGTCCTCGTAACATTTTTAATGGCAGCCAGGAATATGCACGCCTGTTTCACGCCTGCACCAGCGGGATGTTTCTGGTCATTTTTGCCAGCTTTCTTGAACCAGACCTGACTATCTCACGGGCGTGGCTTTTGCTGGCCTGGGTTTGCACCATCGTGCTGGTAGGTAGCTGGCGTTTCGGTGCCCGCCGCATTATCTATGCCCTGCGTTACCGGGGCAAACTATTGGAACGCACCGTCATCCTGGGGGCCAACGGCGAAGGCCGGGCCGTTGCACGGCAGCTGCAGGAACGCCCGGAGGGTGGCGCCAATGTGATCGGGTTTATTGATGACGAGCGCCATGTGGGCGAGATGGTCTTGCACCAACTGCCGGTGCTGGGGGCTTCCGCTGCTCTTCAGGAAGTGGTGGAACAACACCAGGTGGATGTGCTGATTATTGCCGACCCGGCGATTGTGCGCGAGCGGCTTCCCACCATCTACGGTGCAATGGAAACACTGCACCAGCTCGATGTGCGGCTCGACCCGGGACTATTTGAATTGTTAACCAGTGGCGTGCAGATCCACGAGCAGTGCGCTGTGCCCCTGCTGGCCCTGAACAAAAGCCGCATTACTGGCCTGCATGCCCTGACAAAGCAGGGGATTGACCGAATCGGGGCACTGGTTGGTCTCCTGCTGCTTAGCCCGCTTCTGCTGCTGCTGGCCCTGGTGGTCTATCTCGATAGCGGCGGGCCAATTATTCACCGGAGGCGGGTGGTGGGGGCGGGGCGGCAACCCTTTGATGCCTTCAAATTCCGCACTATGCACCGCAATGCAGAAACGCTGCTAAGCGATGAGCAGCGGGAAGAACTGCGGCGCGAAGGTAAGCTTCGCGGGCGCGACCCGCGTATCACCAGAGTTGGCAGCTTTTTGCGCCGGGCCAGCCTCGATGAACTCCCGCAGCTCTTTAACGTGTTGCTGGGCCAGATGAGTCTGGTTGGGCCACGCATGCTGACCGAAGCTGAACTGAACCACTTCGGACGCTGGCAACACAACTTGCTCACCGTGCGCCCCGGACTCACGGGCCTATGGCAGATTAGTGGCCGTAGCAACCTGAGCTACGAAGAGCGGGTTCGGCTCGACATGCACTACATTCGCAACTATTCGGTATGGCTTGACCTTCACATTATCGTTCGCACCCTTCCGGCGCTCATCTCTGGGCGCGGAGCATATTAAACGAAGGAACTACAATGCAGCCTATACTCCGTGCAGGTGTTATTGGGGTCGGAAGCATGGGGCGTAACCATGCCCGTATCTATGCCGATATGGAAGGGGTTGAACTGGTGGCCGTCGCCGATCCTGATCCTGATAATCGTGCAGCAGTGGCCCAAAAATATCGCTGCCATGACTATGGCCACTATGGCGATATGCTCGCCCAGGAACAGCTTGACCTGGTTTCGGTGGTGGTGCCAACCCGCTACCATTATGCAGTGGCCAGGGATGTTATCCATGCAGGCGTCGCTTTGCTGATTGAAAAGCCCATCGCCGCAACCCTGGAGGAAGGCCGCAATCTCATCGCCCTGGCCCGGCAGAAGGGCGTGCTCATGACGGTTGGGCATATTGAACGATTCAATCCGGCAATTATTGCCATGAAACAACGGCTTGAACATGGCGACCTGGGGCATCTGTTTCAGGTGAATGTGCGAAGGGTTGGCCCATTCCCGAGCCGCATTGGCGATGTGGGCGTGGTGCTTGACCTTGCCACCCACGATATGGATATTCTGCGCTACCTGACAGCGGCTGAGATCAACCGCATGCATGTGGAGCTAGGGCGACACCTGCACAGCCATCACGAAGATATGATCTCGGCTATTCTGCGTTTTGATAACGGCATTGTTGGCATGCTCGACATTAACTGGCTGACACCAACCAAAATTCGCGAGCTTTCGGTGGTTGGCGAACGCGGTATGCTAGTGGCCAACTATCTAACCCAGGATCTCTACTTCTACGAGAATGACTGGTGCCAGGATAAACACTGGCCGGAACTGGCCCAGATGGGGGTAAGTGAGGGGCAGGTGATTCGGCTCAAGGTGCAACGCCGCGAGCCGCTGTATGAAGAGCTACGGGCCTTCTGTACCAGCGTGCGGCACGAGGCCCCACCGGCAGTTCGCCCCGAGGATGCCCTGGAGGCACTGGCGC
>JALONX010000061.1 GCA_025454695.1 Chloroflexaceae bacterium | reverse complement strand
CATGGCGTGTGCTACACTTCTGAAGAGGTGGCGGTGAGGTTTGGGGGAACGCGGAGAGTGCGGAGAAGCGGAGGGAATTTCTGGGCACATTCCCTTTTTGTGGGCAGTAGTATGCTAGTTAAGACGACGACGCGTCCGCCTAAACACACCACGTAAGTGAAATAGCCGGACAGGTGCGCGGCCTAACACTATGTGGCATAGGCGGATAGACCGGCCTAATTCATGTTGGGCAGCAGCAGGCACGTCGTTCCGCATACGCTACCACTTGATCCCGTAGTGGGAACGTGCTATACTCTGATTCAACAGTCGCCTCGTGCATCACGGGTTGCTATGCGGATTATCTCGAAGAAACCGTTACGTGAGTTTTGGCAACAGCACGCTGATGCAGAACAAGCTTTGAAAGCGTGGTATCACGATGTGAAACAGGCGAATTGGAAGAGCCCGAATGATATTCGTCAGACATACGCGACGGCAAGTATCATCGCGAACAATCGTGTCGTGTTCAATATTCGAGGAAATAACTACCGCTTAATTGTTGCGGTGAACTATGATTTTGGAATCGTCTATATTCGCTTTATCGGGACACACAATGAGTATGACACAGTTGATGCGGAAACGATTTGAGTAAAGTTTATAATACATATCTCGTTATTTTTTATTACAGATTTCGGGTGATCGCTTTCTTGTCAGGAATAAAGGTAGAAGGAACCATGAATATTCGCCCTATTCGCAATACAACCGATTATGAAGCAGTACTCGCGGAAATCGAGAGCCTGTTTGATGCACAACCAAACACTCCAGAGGGAGATCGTTTAGATGTGCTGACAACATTGATTGAAGCATACGAAGCTCAAGCATTCCCAATTGATGCTCCAGATCCAATCGAGATGATACAGTATTTTCTCGAAAGCCGCGGATTGAATCGGCGTGCGCTAGAACCGTATATCGGTACACGAGCACGAGTATCTGAAGTGTTAAATCGGCGTCGTTCACTGACACTGGAGATGATTCGAAAGCTACACCAAGGATTAGGGATACCAGCAGAAGTATTGATACAGCCGTATCAATTGCAACAACGAGCAGCATAAGTGAGAGTAGGGGTAGTTGCGGTAAACGGGTTACAGGAGTAGCTTGGGAAAAGTATTTGGAAAGGGAAAGATGCCGCTGTCATGCTTGAACCTGGTGCGCCCCGATCCGTTTGCGATGTTGCAGAGCAGTGGTTGCCGTGGGCTATGGCTGCTGCTAGCCTCGCTGAGGCGCATGCAGCTCAACGTGGCTACGCACTCACAAGGTCACTGCACTTCAACCACGTTACTTCAATCACCCCTCTCTCCCACCCGCCATAGCCGCGCCACCCCATCGCTTGAGGCTGTGATGAGGCTGCTGCCGTCGGCGGTGAAGGCCAGGCGTTCGACGCTGCCACTGTGGCCTCCCAGCATCGCCACGCTTGCGCCGTCGTCGAGGTTCCACAGCCGCACCGTGCGGTCTGCCGAGGCGCTGGCCAGCAGCAAGCCGTTGGGGGCAGCAGCAACGGCGGTGATGGGGGCCGTGTGGCCTTCCAGCAGCCGCAGGGCCGTACCATCAGCCACGCGCCACACGCGCACCCGCCCGCCGTCGCCCGCCGAGGCCAGCAGCGCATGGCCACGGGCGAAGGCCAGCGCCCGCACCCGGTTGGTGTGGCCGCTCAACTGCCGGGCCAGCGTCGGCTGGGGCGACTCGTTGTCGTCGCCGAGCTGCCAGAGCTGCACCGTGCCATCGTCGTGGCCCACTGCCAGCAGGCCGGGAGCAGCGGCCAGGCTGCGTACACGGCTGCTCTGCCCGGCCAGGCTGCCCAGCAGCGCCCCATCGCTCAGCCGCCAGAAGCGCACCAGCCCGTCGTCGGTGACGCTGGCCAGGGCTGTTCCACCATGTAACAGCGCCAGGCTCCGCACCGGCCCGCCCATGTCGAACATCCCCTGAAGACTCCCATCGGCCAGGCTCCACAGCCGCAGAGTGCGGTCGGTTCCAGCTGAGATGAACGTGTCCGCCTCGGCCCCTGGAGCCAGGGCGCTAATTCCCGCCGTGTGGCCGCTGAGGGTGGCCCGGAGGCTGCCATCGGTCAGGTTCCACAGGCGCAGGCTGCCGTCGCCCGCGCCACACACCAGGCTTGCCCCATCGGCCCCCAGCAGCATCGCGCTGACGGCGGGGGTATGGGCCTGGAGCCGATGAACCTGAGTGCCGGTGGCGGGCTGCCATGTCTGCACATGGTTGCTGCGGGTGGCGAGGGCCAGCGTGGTGCCAGCGGCGGGCCAGGCCAGACTCACGGCGTCGCTGGCCTGGGGCGGCAGGGTTGCGGTCAGTTCGCCGCTGCCCGTCTGCCAGATACGGGTCGGGTTGCTTTCGTAGCCCGCCGCCAGCATGTTGCCAGCGGGGCTAAAAGCCAGGCTGGTAATCGCGCTAGCCTGCCCGGTCAGGGCGTGCTGGCTGGCCCCATCGGCCACCCGCCAGAGGTAGATGCTGCGGTCGCGTCCGCCGGAGGCCAGCGTCAGGCCATCGGGGCTGAAGGCCAGGGCGCTCACGGCGCTGCTGTGGCCGCGCATGGTGCGGCTGGGCGAGCGGTCGTGCATGTTCCATAGCCGCACCGTCTTGTCGGCGGAGGCGGAGGCGAAGCGGCTCCCGTCTGGTGCCACCGCCAGGGCAGTCACCCCGTCGGCATGGGCGGTCAGCGTGTCGAGCAGGCCACCATCGGCCACGCGCCACAGGCGGATGCTGCGATCTTGACTGGCGGAAAGCAGCAGGCCAGCCGGGGTGAAGGCCAGGCTGGTGATGGGGCCGCTGTGGGCCACCACCTCCCGCAGGCAGGCCCCGCTCGCCAGTTCCCACAGGCTGAACTGCCCAGCGTAGGCCAGGGCCAGGGTCTGACCCTCGGGGCTGAGGGCGGCGCAGCGGGCCGGGCAATCAATCTGCCAGCGCACCGTGCCGCTCGTCAGGTCGAAGAGGGCTGCCCCGCCGCCCGCCACCACAATCGCCTGCTCATCATTCAGCGGCAGCACCTGGGCGACACTTCCCATGCCAAAACGCCGCAGGTGGCCACTGGCAGCCAGGGAGGGCAGGGCAAAGGTACCTTCAAGCGTGTAGAGCGTGGTGGGCACGGGAACCGGGGGCGGCGGCGCTGGCGGGGGTGGCTGGCTCGCCGCTCGCCGCAGCGCACCGATGCGAGTCCAGAGCGCACGCATCAGCCGTTCGTAGCCCCGTGGCGCATGCAGTTCAACCCTGGGCAGGTGGGCCAATGCTTCGGGCAACTCACCCGCCGCCAGCTGCACCAGCAGCACCGCGCCCGCGTCAGCATCGCCCACCTCGCGCAGCAGGTTGACGAGGTCTGGCGGCAGTAGCGCGTCAGGGGGCAGCGCCGTCGGGCTGGCACAGATGAGGATGGCCTCGGCCCGCTCAACGCCCGCCTCGGCCACCAGGGCAGGTTGCATGCGCTCGGCCAGCAGCCGCTCGCAGAGCCACGCAGTTCTGGGCATATCGGCGGGGGTGGCCCACACGGCTACCCGCAACAAGGGCTGGCTGGACTCACGCATTATCAAACTCCGATTACTCACCGCCGAGAACGCAGAGCATGTATTTTACCGCAGAGACGGGGAGAGTGCGGAGTGGACTGTGACAGCTGAAGGGTAGAGCATGCCCTGAGTGCGTAGTGCTGCTGACACCCCTACTAAACTAGGGGTTACGGCTACGCCAACGCTCGTAAGCAGCATCGAAGGTTGTTTGAAACGTTGGCAGATCAGGCATGATCTCGGCACCGGCATAGATGAAACCAGAGCTAATCATGTAGCGTATACTATTCCATGTAGAAGATGTATTATGCATAAGACAAGGTTCTGACAGGATTTACAAGATGTACAGGATTGACCTTTGGTAACGTGCTGTTTGTGTTCAAACTGTAACGTTCGTTTGTAGCATCTGAAACCGTGCCTAATGGTAGACTCGTGGCGCTGGGCGTAGTGAGGAAACGATGCTCGGATCAGGAGAGCTACCGTTTGTGGTTGGAAACAACGCCGAATAATACTGCGGAGGTTTAATCCTCTAGAAAGAAAGGTTGTATGAGTCGTCGCTGGCTGTTCCTGATGGTAGCAATTCTCATTCTGACGGGTGTTGGCTCCTTCTACGCTGTGCAGCAAGAAGCGCGTTTATATGCTATTGAGCCTGCACGTGGCAAGGTTGCCTGGTCAACAGTAGTTGGCTCGGGCACGACGTATAGCTACATTCCGACGGTGAGTGCAGGCCAGGTGTATGTCTGGACACAGCCATGGAACGGGCGTGACGAGTTGCAACGACAGCCCGCGCAATTACGAGCTTTTTATGCAGCCAGCGGTGCGACGCGCTGGGTCTACGAACCGGCAGCGCCCCAAACACATGATCTTCCAGCCCTTGCCCACCAGCAGACGGTGTTTACCGTGGTCGCTGATACCGCTGGTCAGGCGCAGTTAACAGCACTTGATGCCTCCAATGGACAGGTGCGCTGGCAGGTGCCGCCAGCGGAAGGGCGAGTCTGGGGCGATGTACCAACTGGTTTTGGCTCAGAAAAGACCAGCATCTTCCCCCTTGGCCCCGACGTGCTGGTCTTTTCTGTTATCAACTCGTCGAACGAGATTTTTGCCGAACGCAGGAACTGGCAGACAGGCGCACTGGTGTGGGGTGTGAACCTGGGAAAGAACGAGACGGCTTTTCCACCCCTAAGTGCAAATGTTGTGACCACTGACACCACGGTTGCCGTGAACATCAATCCACTCCTCATCCTGGACGGAGCGACGGGTCAGCGGCGGTTCAGCCCTGGTGGACGATGGTCGCAGGTGCTGCTAAACGATACACTCTACGCCAGCTTTCCCGATGGTTTGCGAGCATTTGATCTCAAGAACGGTCAGCAGCGCTGGTTCCATGCGCTCCCTGAGCCCACCGAGGTGTTGGAAGACAGAACCTGGTTTATGGGGTTGAACGCTAGCGCAGAACAAGTCTATGGCGTCGTTACGGCGAATAGGCAGGATGATCGCTACGTTGTTGTGGCGCTTGATGCTGCTGATGGGCGGATGCGCTGGTCTACACCCATTGACCACCAGGGGTACAGGTCGTGGAGCCGCCCGCAGCCTGTGGGCGACGTGCTGATTGTGGACAGCTTCCAGCAGTCAGGAAATAAATTGGTGGCACTCAATACTGCGGATGGGAAAGTACGCTGGACACTTCCGATTGGGTTACAGGGCCTTGGCATAGACCCCCAAAGAATAACCAGTGATGGGCAGCGCATCTTCGCGGCAGACCGTGAGCCGCGCTGGCGTACATGGCTAGCGATGCTGAACCAGGCATGGCGTTGAACTGCCAGCTAGATAGAACCTTCTGCCCCGCTCACGGCGTTATTGATGCAGAGATAACCAGGAGTGCGGAAGCGCCGAGGACGTGGAGGACGCGAAGGAAAAGCATAGAAAGAGCCTTGGTGTCCTTAGGGTTCATACACGTATACGTTCACCCATCTCCAGTCCGCGGAGCGGGCTTCGTCGCAGGAGTCGGCGGCTGATGAAGTTTTACAAATTACCCCGGACAGAATCAGAGGCAACACGCTTATGAAGATTAAAAATTAAATTCGGTATAGCCCGCGTAGGCGGGCTTCGCACATGAGAGCCGCGCCCTTCAGGGCTACGGCATGCGCGTTTACCCGATTTATTCCTTAAAACTCATGAGCGTGTTTTGGTAACTCAGACGCCGAATTCATTCGGTGGCTATCGCGGCACACCATGTCCGGTTCTTTTTGGAAACGTCCATCAGCGTGTTTAAAGCTCTCAAACGCCGAATTCATTCGGTGGCAGGATAAGGTAATGGCGCGATACATCGCGCAGCTACAGCATACCCGTTTTAATGTTTAAAGCTCATCAGCCTTCGGGCGGTTCGCCGGGGGCCTGAAGGCCTCGGCTTCCGTTCCGAAGGCCGCCTGCGCGGCCTGGGGAAGGTATGCTTGTATAAACCTGTAGCGCCCTCGGCGGTACATTGCAGCTCCTCGGCATTCCTGGCGTCCTCGACGGTGCAATACGGCTGCTCTGTGTCCCTTCGACAATGCTCAGGGCAGGCTCTGCGTCTCTGCGTTTAGCTGCGTTACTGCTTCCGCATGCTCAGCGCGATGCGGCCCCGGTTCCCGTCTACGCTGATGACGCGCACATCCACAATGTCGCCTACCTGCACCACCTCAAGCGGGTTTTTGACAAAGCGCCCGGCCATTTCGGAGACGTGTACCAGGCCGTCCTGCTTCACGCCGATGTCTACAAATGCGCCGAAGTCTACCACGTTGCGCACGGTGCCTTTGAGCCACATGCCTGGTTGCAGGTCTTCCAGCTTCAGCACATCGGCCCGCAGCAGCGGCGGCGGCAGCTCTTCCCGTGGGTCGCGGCCCGGGCGGGCCAGGTACTCCACAATGTCGGCCAGGGTTGGCTCGCCCACGCTTAGCTCGGCGGCCAGGGCTGCCATGCTGCCCCCGCTGGCGATGGACTCACGGACGCGGGCGGCCACGGCGGGCAGGCCATCATCCAGCCCGCCAAAGCGGGTGATGAGCGTGCGGGTGGCGGTGTAGCTTTCTGGGTGAACAGCGGTGCGATCCAGCGGCTCAGCAGAATCGGGTAGGCGCAGGAAGCCAGCGGCCTGCTCGAAGGCCTTTGGCCCAAGACCCTTGACCTTCCGCAGGTCGGCCCGGCTGCGAAATGGCCCGTGTTCTTCGCGGTGGGCCACAATCGCCTTTGCCACCTTGCTGTTGAGTCCAGCCACGTAGGTCAGCAGCGAGGCCGAAGCGGTGTTCAAATCCACGCCAACGTAGTTGACCGCACTCTCAACCACGGCGCTGAGGCGGGCGGCCAGCTGCTTCTGGTCAACGTCGTGCTGGTAGAGACCAACGCCCAGGGCCTTGGGGTCAATCTTTACCAGCTCAGCTAGCGGGTCTTGCAAACGGCGGGCGATGGAGATGTTGCCCCGCTCGGTTGCGTCCAGGTCGGGGAATTCGGCTCGGGCCACCTCGGAAGCGGAATAGACCGACGCGCCCGCTTCGGAAACCATGATGTATTGCAGTGACGAATGGCGACTGACGTGTGACGAATGATCCGTTCCTGCGTCCTTCACCTCGTTATTCGTAACTTGTAACTCGTAACTTCTAATAACCTCTGCTACCAGGTTCTCGGTTTCGCGACTGGCGGTGCCGTTGCCGATGGCGATCACCTGCACGCCCCACGTCTGGCAGAGCTGGCGCAGGGTTTCCCTGGCTTTGTCGGGCTGGTGTAGGTAGATCAGCGCCCCTTGCAGATATTTGCCGGTGGCATCTACCACGGCGAGCTTGCAGCCGGTGCGGTAGCCAGGATCAACCCCCAGCACGA
Source organism: Chloroflexaceae bacterium (assembly GCA_025454695.1). GTDB lineage: Bacteria > Chloroflexota > Chloroflexia > Chloroflexales > Chloroflexaceae > JALONX01. Next base: position 6,331 of record JALONX010000061.1, on the reverse strand, counting down.
TGCGGCCCCGCAGCGGCGGTTGCAGCAGCAGCCCCCGCAGGTTGGCGGCAAACACCGTCAGCGCATGCTGTTCGGCCCGTTCGGTCAGCTCGTTGCGCAGGTCGCGCTCAATCGCCGGGGCCAGCAAGCGCTTGTAGCCATCGGCCACGGCTGCCCGCACCTCGTCGCCGAGCCAGCCGGAAGCACGGGCGAAGCGCCGTTGCAGCGTGCCGATAAAAGCCTCGTGGTTGGCTTCCACCTCCACCGCCAGCACACCCTCGCGCTCGCCCCGGTTGATGGCCAGAATGCGATGGGGCGGCAGTTCCGTCAGCGGCTGGCGAAAATCGTAGTAGGTCTGGTAGGTGTTTTTCTCGTCCTGGGCATCGTCCTTGCGGCGCACCCCGGCCACCCCCGTGCGGCGGGTGGCCTCGCGCACGGCCTGGCGCACGCTGGCGGTTTCGGCCACCGTTTCGGCCACAATGTCGCGGGCACCGGCAAAAGCCGCTTCCACATCAGCTACGTTCTCGGCCAGAAACGGCGCGGCGACTTCCGCCCGGCTTTTGCCGCCCGCATCCTGGGCCAGCAGCATGTCGGCCAGGGGTTGCAGGCTGTTTTCACGGGCCACCTGGGCGCGGGTGCGGCGCTTCGGTCGAAAGGGCAGATAGATGTCCTCAATCGCCTGAAGCGTTTCAGCCTTGCTCAGCGCCACCTCAAGCTCCGGCGTGAGATGGCCGCCGTTTTCCAACGCCGTGCGTACATCGCTTCGGCGGGCCTCCAGGTTGCGCAGATACTCAAGCCGTTCGGCCAGGGTGCGCAGCTGCTCCTCATCCAGGCCGCCGGTGGCCTCCTTGCGGTAGCGGGTGATAAACGGCACCGTGTTGCCTTCGTCCAGCAGGGCCACCGTGCGCTCAACCTGGCCATCATGTAAACTCAGTTCACGGGCCAGGCGGGAAAGGATTGATACAGTCATAGATTGACGATTACTCGATTGACGATTGACGATTACTCGATTGACGATTGACGATTGACGATTGACGATTGACGATTGAGAGCCGCTACGTACCGTGACTACGTTTTACGTCTCACGCATCACGTTTTACGCAGTATGCAGTACGTAGTGCCACTGTCGAGTATACCATTTTTGGGCAACATCTGTTCTGCACCCTCACCCCGCCCTCCGGGCACCCCTCTCCCCTGGGGAGATGGGCCGGGGGTGAGGGCATAATCATTTGCGAATGAAAGCTCATTGGTATTCACCATGCGGTACAATAGCTCCATGGCAATTCCCAACACCCGCCGCTTTTTTGTGCCGCCCACGTCGCTTGCAGGCGACCAGGTGCTGCTGCAGGATACCGAACTGGCTCACCAGTTGGGCAAAGTGCTGCGGTTGCGCCCCGGCGACCAGGTGCTGCTCCTCGATGGCCAGGGCACCGCATGCACCGTGACACTGACCGACCTGGGCAAAAATCATGTGGCCGGGCGGGTGGAAGCACGGACGGCGGCGGGCGGCGAGCCAACCACACACATCACCCTCTACATGGCGCTGCTGCGGGCCGAGCGCTTTGAATGGGTGTTGCAGAAGGCTACCGAGCTGGGCGTAAGCGCCATCGTGCCCGTCCATTTCAGCCGTTCCCTGCCCGGTGACAAGGCGGAAGCCCGCAAGCTGGAGCGCTGGCGGCGCATCGTCCGCGAAGCCGCCGAACAGTCGTGCCGGGGCCGCCTGCCCACGGTGGCCGAGCCGCTGCCCTTCGCCGCCGCCTGCGCCCAGGCCAGTGAGTCCGCCCTGCACCTCATGCTCTGGGAGGGCGACGCTCAAGCCCTCAAAACCGTTCTTCACAGCTGGCAAAAACAGACCACTACGGGCGCTCAATGCTCAATGCTCAATGCTCAATGCTCAATGCTTTCCGGCCCCGAAGGCGGCATTGCGCCGGAAGAACTGACAACGGCGGCGGCCCATGGTATCATACCTGTGTCGCTTGGCCCACGGATTTTACGCGCCGAAACCGCCCCCATTGCGGCTCTGGCGGCACTGTTGTACGAACTGGAATAAGCCCTTATCCCGGTTGACATGTGGCCTGAACAGTCGTTTAGACAGGATTTACAGGATTAACAGGATTGGATCGGAGCCTCATCCCGATTGACATGTGGCCTGAACAGTCGTTTAGACAGGATTTACAGGATTAACAGGATTGGATCGGAGCCTTGTGCGATTGAATTCCACGATGACCGGTGCATGTTGACTGCCCATACATGGGTGAGCTAGTTCACCACACTCGCTCCGTGTATTCCAGCAAAATAATCCTGTAAATCCTGTAGATCCTGTAAACCCTGTCTTAATAAAGATAAAGCCATTGTTGCCGGGCACCCTTCACGCCTATGATTCGCACTTCTCGCGTCCTTATCTTCGGTTCCCTGTTGTCGCTGCTGATTGCGGTTGGTTCGTTTGCTGGCGGGTGGATGGCTTCGCGGGCGGCGGGCAACGTCTCCCTCGGCACCTACCTTGGCACGATGGTCAACCGGGGGGCCGAAGGCGGCACACCCACCGATGTCCGTGATCAATTCACCGTGTTTTGGGATGTCTGGAGCCTGGTGCAACAGGAATTTTACCACCGCGAACCGCTCGACCAGCAGCGCATGGTCTATGGCGCAATCAAAGGCATGCTGCAATCGCTGAACGACGAATATACCACCTTCCAGGAGCCAGACCTGGCCGCCGCCAGCCGTGAGTCTATGCAGGGCAAGTTTGAGGGCATTGGCGCCTACCTGCGGGTGCAAAATGGCGAGATTGCGATTGACCGCCCGATCAAGGGTTCGCCCGCTGAAAAGGCTGGACTCAAAAGCGGCGACGTGATTGTGAAGGTAGATGGCGTGGAGCTTGCGCCGCTGGTGAAGGGCCTGAGCGACGCCGATGCTTCGGCCAAGGCGGTTTCCAAAATCCGTGGCGAAAAGGGCACCACTGTGGTGCTGACGCTGCGCCGCCCGCCCGAGACCACGACCTTTGACATGTCAATTGTGCGCGATGAGGTGCCGCTGATCAGTGTCAATGCTCAGATGTTGGAAGGCGGCGTGGCCTACATCCAGATCACCGAGTTCAAAGCGCCAACCACAAGCGAACTCGATGCGGCCCTGCGCGAACTGCTGCCCCAGCAGCCCCGCAGCATCGTGCTAGATTTGCGCAACAACAGCGGCGGCTTTCTCCAGTCGGCTCAGGAGGTGCTGGGGCGTTTCTATGAAGGCACCGCGCTGATTGAAGAGAATAGCAACGGCGAGCTGAAAGAACTTAACACAATTGCCGCGCCCGAGGACGTGCGGGCCTTCACCATTCCCATGGTGGTGCTGCAAAACGGCGGCACCGCCAGCGCTGGCGAGATTGTGGCCGGTGCCCTGCGTGACATGCGGCCCAACACGGTGCTGATGGGCGAAAAGAGCTTTGGCAAAGGCTCGGTGCAGAACATTCACCAGCTGCGCGACGGCAGCAGCGCCCGCATCACTATCGCCCAGTGGTTCACGCCCAACCGCAGCGAAATCCACAAAGTTGGCATTACGCCCCAATATGTGGTGCCCGCCTCCGCCGAGGCTCAGTATGCCGTGCCCTGCGTGGTAGACAAGCGCCCCGCCGAGGGCCAGAGCGCATGCACCGACTCACAGCTGGCCTGGGGCCTGCGCTACCTGACCCAGCAGGCCACCCCGCCGCCGGTGCCCACGCCAACAGGGTAGTGCTTCACCGCAGCCCCGAACATAACAGAGATGCGTCAGGAGAATGTGATGACAATGCTACTCCACTAAATTCGCTCGAAGAAACACAAAAAGCAACGGCTGTCCAGAATTTCTGGACAGCCGTTGCTTTTTGTGTTTGGTACCCCCAGCGGGATTCGAACCCGCGATCTTCACCTTGAAAGGGTGACGTCCTGGGCCGCTAGACTATGGGGGCGTTTCAACGCCTTTGGCATTATACCAGCGGTAGGCCTGATTTGGCAAGTGGATGCGCAAAAGCCGCCAGGGCACATGTAAAGATCAGATTATCATCACAAACAGCCCGTAGATGACGCAGATTGCTTGAGCAGTTATCTGCGTCATCTGCGTCATCTGTGGATAAAAACCTTTGCGCAAACTGCGCCCTGCCTACTGCCCATCGGCCTCGCCACGCACCTGGGCCAGCACGTTTTCCAGCACCGAGTAGGGCTGCGCCCCGCTCACCAGATACTTTTCGGCGAAGACGATAGCGGGCACGCCGTTCAGCCCGTGGAACTGGGCCTCGGCTTCGTCGCGCAGCACGGCCTCGGTCAGTTCCGCCGCGTCGAGGGCAGCGGCGAAGGCGGTGGCATCTAGCCCAACGCTGGCGGCAATGGCGCTGAGTTCGGCCCGATCACCGATGTCGCGGGCTTGCTGCCAATAGGCACGGAAGACGGCGTCGGTGTAGGCTGCGCCCTGGCCCTGGCCCTGGCTTTCGGCGAACTTTGCGCCCACATGGGCCGGGCGGCTGTCTATGCCGAAGGGGCCGCTGTTCAGTTCCAGGCCATACTGGTCGCGGGCCATGGCATACAGCTGTGGGCGCGAGGCTTCGATACGGGCGCGAAATTCGGGTGGCATGGGCGGCGAGCCAGCGGGCCGTAGCTCAAAGGCCCGCCAGTGAATGGACACGGGGTGAGACTGCTGAAGCTGCTCCAAACTGGAGGCTGCAAGAAAGCAGTAGGGTCAGACGAAGTCCGACCAGACATCAATGCGGATGGTCATAACGCTCCTCGGGCTACCAGAACTTTCACCTCACCATGTGGCACATGGTATGCCAGCGTTGGTGGCGTGTCAACAACGTTGCTCGTAGAAGCTGTGTTTGGAAAGGCTCTCGCAAAGCCTGCCCTGAGTGTATCGAAGGGGCGCAAAGCGCGCAAAGGTTCCGAACAATCTCTCACAAAGGCACAAAGGCACAAAGAGAAGGCAGAAGAACGAACTCACGCGACTCCTTAGCGGTCTTTGCGCCTTTGCGCGAGACACAACGAACGATACTCTGACACAAACAAACAGGTCTACCGCGAGCCGTGCCTCTGCAATACTTGGTGCCTTTGTGCGAGCTGTTATTGCTCTGAACGCAGCCCCAGCAAGGCCGTCTGCACCAGGCGACGGAAGCTCTCGTCGTGGTCGAGTTTGATGCCGAAGCCGCCCGCCAGTTCCAGGCTCACAAAGCCGTGCAGAATGCTACGGAACATGCGCAGGCCGTGAATAGCGTCGGTGTTGCTCAGCTGATAGGGCTGCAAGATACGCAGCATCAGGGCCAGTTGCACCTCCGTCGCCGCCTGCAAGGCCTGGTCGGCGGGGTCGGGCGCACGCAGGGTAGCAGCGTAGCGTCCAGGGTAGCGCCGGGCGAAATCGCGGTAGGCGTGGGCCACTGCCGTCAGGGCCGCGTCGCCCGCCAGGCCCACCGCGGCCCCCTGCATGGCAGCCGTCAGTTCGTTTGTCCCCAGCAGGGCCAGGGCGTGTTTCAGTTCAGCCAGCCCGGCCACATAGTTGTAGAGCGAGGGCAGGCGCACCCCGAAATGCTCGGCCACCATCGCCAGGGTCAGCTTTTCAATGTCGCCCAATTCATCGGCAATGCTGGCGGCGGCCCGCACCACGGCGGCCTGGTCAAAGCGTGTTGGTCTTGGCATGGCGTTCTGTTTTGTTGAACTGCGCTTCAGCGCGACGAATGGCTTCTTTCATCACATCGAGTGGCGATTCTACCACCTCGCCGTGGCCCACCGCCAGCCGACTCGGGCGGAGCGCCAGCAGGTTGCGAGCACTAGCCAGGGCGGTTGGCCCATCCCACGTGGCCATGGCGGGGAAGGGGAAGCTCCACACCAGGCTGCCGGAAACGGCCACTGCGCCGCGAGTCTGAAAGGCGTCGCCAGCGACCAGCGAACGATCCCTGGTATCGAAAAAGGCGATGTGGCCAGGCGTGTGGCCAGGCGCGGCGACTACCTCCAGCGAGCCGACCCGGTCGCCGGGGTGGAGCAGGCGCGTGGGCCTGGTGCTACATGTGGACCAGCTGCCGCGCACTGCCCCCTGGGCTTCAGCAGCGTCCAGGCTGAAGTCGCGGGCCAGCAAGCGTGACTCACGTGTACCCACCAGCACCTCGGCCTGGGGCAGGGCGGCGTGCAACGCATCTAGCGAACCAGCGTGATCAAGGTGGGCGTGGGTGAGGGCGATGCGGACAATGGCGGCACCGGCGGCCTGCGCGGCAGCGATAATGGCAGCGCTGCTGCCAGAAATGGCCGTGTCAATCAGGGTAAAGCCGTCATCCTCGCGCACCAGGTAGCAGTTCACCGGGAAGAGCCGGGGGTATTTGGTGAGTTGGATCAGGTGGGAGCCATAGGTCAGG
>JALONX010000723.1 GCA_025454695.1 Chloroflexaceae bacterium | reverse complement strand
CATCCCAAATGCCGGTTATCGCATTTGGCAAATCATAGCGTTCATACAGATACGTCTTGGCCGTTTGATCTGGGTGGGTAACGCGCAGAAGATTGGGGTACCCTTCGTAGCTATAGGAAACCGTATTGCCATCAGGCTGGATGAGTTGTATCAGTTGTCCATTGCTGTACACCATCTGCAAGCAGGCTGGTGAACAGTTCTGTCGCCGCTACGCCGAACTCTTTGGCCTGTCGGCGGTTGCCGGGCGCTTAGGCACGGCCTACGGGCCGATGGAACGGCCCACCGGCTCACGGCAGACCATGTCGCAGGTGACGGCGCTGCTAGAAGCGGGCCTTGCCGGGCGCTCCCTGCGCATCTATGGCGTGGAACGCTTTCGGGATGTCTGCTTTATTGACGATGTGGCCGAGGCCTTTGTGAGTCTCACGCTGGCCCCGACGCTGACCTTCCCGATCTACAACGTCTCGGCGGGTACGGCCCACCGTTTGAGCGAGATCGCCAGGCAGGTTGCCGAGCTGGTGCCAACGCTGGCATGGCAGGCGGTGGATGACCCTGCCGTTGCCGACCTGGTGGTGCATGCGGTGAGCGAACGGGGGGGGCTGGATTTGACCCGCTTGCAGCAGGACGTGGGTTTTACCCCCCGCTACAGCCTGGACGAGGGGCTACGGCGCTCGCTCGCCTGGCTGCGGAATATGCAGTAGCCACAGAGGACACAGAACACTTCGTTGACGGAGTACGTAGCCTGATTTTTTTGCTTAGACAAGGCCCGAAGTTAGCTTCTCGTACTTAACAATGCGTAGTGCGGACTTTAGTCCGCGTATCGGTCAAGACGGGGACTAAAGTCCGCACTACGTTTATCGCACCTGGTAAAGCTGATAAAAAATTTGTTTTACACAAGAATTGCTGCTACCTCTGTGTTCTCTGTGCCTCTGTGGCAAAACGCTGATGCTTATGGGAGAGAGATGTTGAGGCTCGATCTCGCCATTGTTAACGGCACGTTGATTGATGAGCAGGGGCGGCGCGAGGCCGACATTGGCATCGCCGACGGTCGCGTGGCCCAGGTTGCCGCAGCGGGTACACTTGCGGGGCGAGCCAGCGCCGAGATTGACGCCACCAGCATGTGGGTGTTGCCGGGGATTGTAGATGCCCATTTTCACTGCCGTGCGCCCGACCACCCCGAGCGCGAGGACTTTGCCAGCGGCACCGCCGCCGCCGCCGCCGGGGGAATCACGACGCTGTTTGAGATGCCCATTGCTGAGGTGGGCGTGGCACGGGCCGAGGTGCTGCGGGCCAGGCAGGAACTGGCCGAGCGGGAGGCCTATATTGATTTTGCCCTCTTTGGGGCACTGGGGAGCCTGGATCGGCACACCATCCACGAACTAGCAGCGGCAGGGGCAATTGGCTTCAAAAGCTTTACCCTCCACCCGCCCCCCGACCGGCGGCGGGCCTTTGAGGGCATTGACATTGTGGCCGAAGACCAGCTCTTCACCGCCCTGAGCCTGGCCCGCGAAACTGGCCTGGTCTGTGCCATTCACGCCGAGAACGATGCCCTGCTGCGCCTCCACTATGCATCGGCTCGCAGTCAGCGACTGAGCGGCCCGGCGGCCCACATGCATGCCCATCCGGTGGTGGCCGAGGCGATGGCGGTGGCCTGGATGGGGGTGCTGTCCGAGGCAACCGGCGCACGAGTCCATATCGTTCATGTCACCTCGCGCTGGGCGCTTGATCTGATTCGCCTGGCCCGCCAGCGCGGCGCAAACCTGACGGCGGAAACCTGCCCCCACTACCTGCTTTTTGATGAGGCCACGGCCCACGAGTATGGGCCGTGGGCCAAAATTTCGCCGCCGTTGCGCACGGCTGCCGACCGCGAAGCACTCTGGGCGGCCCTGGGTGATGGCACGCTCGACTTTATCGCCAGCGACCACGCACCCTTTCTGCCCGAAGAGAAGGAGATCAGCGACATGCTGGCCGTGCCTTCGGGCCTGCCCAACGTCGAGGTTTTCCCGCCGCTGATGCTCTCGGCGGCGCTGGAGGGACGAATGCCGCTGGAACACATGGTTGGCCTGCTCACCGCTCGACCCGCCCGCATCTACGGCATCTACCCTCAAAAAGGGGCGCTGTTGCCCGGCTCCGACGCCGACGTACTGATCTACGATCCCCGTCCGCTAACGCAAATCGAGCCAGAGCGCTGGCATTCGAAATCGCGGGGCAGTGGGCGAGTCTTCGCTGGCATGCGTCACCAGGGCCGCGTCGCCCGCACCATTGTGCGGGGGCGCACCGTCTACGCCGGGGGCGAACTGGTGGGGCCACGGGGCTGGGGCCGCATGGTGCGCCCTGGCAAATTGCAGATTGAGTGATTGCAGATTGGAGATGTATCACAATGCGATGGGCGTCGTTTATGTGAGATGAATTTTACACGTCCGTATGTCATTCTGAGCGAAGCAAAGAATCTCGTGTATGCGGACGCCACGGCCCCTCGCTCCGCTCAGGGTGACAAGTGGATGAAAACCTTTGTGCCTTTGTGCCTTTGTGAGAGCCATTTAGAGCGTAAGGAATTGTTATGACACGCACGAGCATCACGATTGGCAACTTCACCGTTGAGCCGGGTCAGCGTGGCTTGGGCTATCTGCATGCCGGGATGCTGGCGGGCCGCACCGAAGTACGCATTCCTGTACAGGTGCTGCACGGCGCGGCGGATGGCCCGAACCTCTGCCTTGAGTCCACGCTCCACGGCTGGGAGCCGATGGGGGCCGAGATTATTCGCCGGGCCATGTTGCAGGTTGATCCGGCCCGGCTCAGGGGCACGGTCTACTGTCTGCCGATTGCTAACCCCTTCTCGATTGAGTTTGGCGGCACGGTGGAGAGTTCGGGCCAGCGGGTCAATCCCGCCGATCTGCTGGACATGAACCGGGTCTGGCCGGGGAAACTGGAGAACGCCTGGCTCACCGAGCAGATGGCCCATGTGATGTGGCAGGAGGTGCTGTCGCGCTGCCAGTACCTGGTGGACTACCACGACGGCACGGGCGCATGTGACGAGTTGCCAGTGGCCTTTCCCCACGCCCTGCCCGCCGACGCCCACAGCTCCGTTCAGGCCACCCTGGCCGATGGTGTCGGCGGCGCTGACACGGGGCGGGTCGAGATCACGCCGGAGTACATCGCCAGCATGAATGAGCAGATTCGGGCTATGGCGATTGCCTTTGGCTCCTCCGTGATCTGGTGGCGCGATGGCCCGGTGAACCCGGCGATGATTTCGGGCCAGTGCCTTATTCAGGGGATTGTGCCGCTAGTGGTGGAGGCTGGCGGTGGCGGCATCATTGATGAGACGATTGACCAGGGTGTGGTCTGCACGCTGAACATTCTGAAACACCTGGGCATGATTGAGGGCCAGCCAGAGCTACCGCCGCGCCAGTTGATGGTCAAGAACTACGTCGTCTACCGCTCGCGCACCGGTGGCTTTTATCTGCAAGAGCCGGGGGTGAAGTTGGGGCTGGAGGTGACGACGGGCCAGCTGCTCGGGCGAGTGATTGACCCGGTAACAAGCGAGGTGCAGGAGGAGTGCCGCTCGCCGGTCAACGGCATTATCATCAGCCGCCGCATCCGCATGCCGCTGAACCCCGGCGGCTACATCGCCCACATCGCCGACAGCGACTCGGTTATTTGGCAGCGGGGATAATGGATTTTGGATTTTAGATTTTGGATTTGCGATTGACCAATGTCGTACCAGGAGCAGACGATGGCACAGCAGCCGGTTCGCGTGGCTATTATCGGCACGGGCTTTGGGGTCACTACCCAGGTGCCGGGCT
>JALONX010000722.1 GCA_025454695.1 Chloroflexaceae bacterium | reverse complement strand
GACAAATTCGCCCATGATGCGCAACACACGCCACGTATCGGTGTGCAAAAACGCATCAGACGAAGAAGTACGAAGGAGGCGTTCATCCTCGGTAGGCCGGGCGCTGCGGGCGGCCCGGTTGAGTGAAGCATCGGCGCGGCTGACACGGGGTTTCTGTGATTTTGGCATACCATTTCTCGATTGGGCGTGAGAATCAAAAATGCATCGCCCGATGAGCGGACGATGCACAAACCGTGCTAAGAATTTGGCTCCCCGACCTGGATTCGAACCAGGAACCCTCTGATTAACAGTCAGATGCTCTACCGTTGAGCTATCGGGGAACGGTAGCACTCACAAGATGAAAATATACCACAGCTCTGGCGCTTTTGCAAGCCCGAACTCGAATTACAAGTTGTGAGTTAAAAATTACGAGTTATGAGTTACGAGTAGGAGCGAGCTACCATTAACAGCCCTCCTGTCTGCCCTGAGTTTGCCTAAAAGAGCGCCAAGGCTACTATTTCACCGCTGAACACGCCGTGATTGCCAGGGTCGTGTAATGCGTAATGCGTAACCCGTGAATGGCGTCTGGACTATGTATTTCAATGATTGCGCTCTTGGTTCTCGGTTCCCTTCGCCTGCGCGGTTCGTGAGCTTGACGAACGGCAGGGCAGTATTGTTTATCAGTTCTTACGCATTACGTAGTACGGATTACGCAGCATTTTTACTGCACCTCTGCGCCTCTGCGTTAAGCTGCGGCCTCTATCTACGCATGCGGCCCAGCAGGGCATCGGCCAGAGGTGGCAGCAGGTTGGCAGCCCAGATGGCAACGCGGTAGACGCCAGGCACCACCACCTCGCGACGGGGGCGGCGTAGCAGCCGCAGCACGGCTGTTGCCACCACCTGCGGCCCTGGCATGGGAATGCCGCGCATGCCCATCGTCATGTCGGTGCGGATGTAGCCCGGCGAGAGCAGCGAGACCCGAATGCCCTTGTGGGCTACTTCCCGCCGCAGTGAGTCGTTCCAGGCCCGCAGGGCGTGTTTGCTGGCGGCGTAGAGGCTGTTGCCTGGCGTGGCGATGTGGGCCACTACTGAGCCGATGTTGATCACATGGCCACGGCGCTGTTCCAGCATGCGGGGCAACAGGGCGCGGGTGAGGCGCATGGGGCCATAGACGTTGGTGCCGAAAATCGTGGCAATCTGCTCGTCGCTAGGATTGTAGGCCCGCTGGCGGGTGTTGGCTCCGGCGTTGTTCACCAGCACATCCACCCGGCCAAACTGGGCCAGTGTTTGCTCGGCCAGGGCATCAATCTGGGTCGGGTCGCACATGTCAGTTGGCACGGCCAGGGCCACCCCGCCGCCCCTGATCTCGCCCGCCAGCGCTTCAAGCTGCTCGGCGCGGCGGGCGGCCAGCACCACCGCGTAGCCTTGCTGGGCCATGCTGCGGGCTATCGCTGCGCCAAGGCCGCTGCTCGCCCCCGTTACCACCGCCACCGGGCGGGAGGATGTTGTTTGTTGAAGTATGAATGCTGAAGTATGAAGTATGAAGTTCATTGTACCCAAGGCGGCTTTTCTCCTTCGTATTCCTGCCCCTTTGCATCTTTACGTGTTCTTGCTGATTACGCAGTACGCAGTACGCAGTACGCAGTTGAGCCAAGTTTAGCACACAATTTCACAATCGGGTTGACAGACTACTTTAGAGGGTTTATACTTTAGGTTGTTGATTATTTAAAGGGTCGAGGAACGATAGGATACCCATGGCACTTCCAGGCCGGGTTCACCCGGATGTATCCATAGACGGGGTGACCCAAAACCCGATTGAGGCGATTGAACGGGCCATCATGCAGATCAGCTGGTTGGGCCAGCGCCAGTTTATGCAGCTGCTCGACGATGATCGCTTTCGGCTGACATTGCCTCAGTTCTATACCCTGTTGCACCTGCACCAGATGCACGGTGAGTGCAAGATGTCGGATCTGGCTGAAGCTACTCACCAGTCTGCTGCCTCGCTGACGGGCGTTGTTGACCGACTGGTGGAAAAGCAGCTGATTGAGCGCACCCGCCCGCCTGGCGACCGCCGTCAGGTGGTGGTTGCGGTGACAAGCCGTGGCGTGGGGTTGATTGCTGAGATTAAGCAGGCCCGCCGTGAACAGATGCAGGCCGCCCTGGCCCATATCCCTGCCGACCAGATAGACACGCTGAACGAGCTGCTCGACCAGGTGTTGCAAGGCATGGTGCTAGTGCTGGAACGGGGCGAAAGTGGGCGCTGGGCCTAAAGTCGCACGCAACGTTTTGTTGGAACCAACGTTTTATATTTATAGAGGCAAATATCTGGCGGACGCCGCCGGGCATGAGGACAAACCATGAGTAATGGACGACCGCGAAAACGTCAGCAGCCAAAAATCACACTGGAAGAGATGGAGGCGCGCCTGGCAGAAGAGATTGGCGACGAAATAGACCTGGAGGCGATCATGGAGGAACATGCGGGCCACGAGCGCGAATTGCCGCTGGTTGTCCTGGGCGAGACTGTGATTATGCCCCATATGACGGTGCCGCTGCAAATTGGGCAGGGCAAGTCGTACCGGGCGATTGAGCGGGCCTGGGAAGAAGAGCGCGAGGTCTTGCTAATTTTTGTTTCTGAAAGCGAGATTGAAAGCTATAAAAGCAGCCGTGCCCAGCAGTTGCCATCCATCGGCGTGATTGCACGCCTGGAGGAGTTTATTAAACTGCCCGATGGGGTGGTGCGCATTATTCTTGAAGGCCTGAGTCGGGCCGAAATTCATGGTGCCATTCAGAACGAGCCGTTCTACCGGGTGCGTTGCAGCGCTCTGGCGGATAGCGCCAGCGGCGGCATGGAAGTGCAAGCGCTGATGGACACCGTGAAGCAGCAGGTGGACGAATTTGTTGACCATCTGGGCGAGGTGCCGCAGGAGGCTGTGGCCTTTGTGCATCGGATTGACCGCCCCGGCCACCTGGCCGACATCGTGACATGGGGGCCAGCGTTTGAGTTCAAGGATAAGATGGAGATCCTGAACACGCTCGACCCGATGGAGCGCTTAAAAAAGGCCCAGATTATTCTGGCCCGGCAGCTTGAACTGCTGAAGCTGCGCCAGAAGATTCAGCAAGACACCAAAGAAGTGCTGGATCAGAGCCAGCGCGAATATTTCCTGCGCGAGCAGATGCGGGTGATTCGCCGCGAACTGGGCGAAGACGACGACTCGGACGACCCGATTGATGAGATGCGCCGCAAAGTGGCTGAGCTGAAGGCTCCCGATTATGTGAAAAACCAGGCGCTGCACGAGATCAAACGCCTGGCCCAGCAGGGCATGAACAGCCCGGAGGCGGGCGTGATCCGCACCTACCTGGATTGGCTGCTGAACCTGCCCTGGGCCGAAGAAGAGCACCCTGAAATCAGCATTGCTGAGGCGCAAAAGGTGCTTGATGCCGACCACTACGGTTTGGAAAAGGTTAAGGAGCGCATTCTGGAGTTTCTGGCGGTGCGCAAGCTAGCCGGCAACAAGATGCGCTCGCCCATTCTCTGCTTTGTGGGGCCACCCGGAGTTGGTAAGACGAGCCTGGGCCGCAGCATTGCCCGCGCCCTGGGGCGGCAGTTTATTCGCACCAGCCTCGGCGGTGTGCGCGACGAGGCCGAGATTCGCGGTCACCGCCGCACCTACATCGGTGCCATGCCGGGTCGGGTCATCCAGGGCATGAAGTCGGTCAAGTCCAACAGCCCGGTCTATGTGCTGGACGAGGTGGATAAGGTGGGCACGGACTTCCGGGGCGATCCAACATCGGCGTTGTTGGAAGTGCTTGACCCGGAGCAGAA
>JALONX010000721.1 GCA_025454695.1 Chloroflexaceae bacterium | reverse complement strand
GCTACGAACCATGCATTCACAAATTATTCCCGACGTCTATACACGGTTCCATTTGTGTTAAGGAGGATTGCGTGAAACAAGGACGACTCTGGCTCCGAGTCGCCAGTGGCCTTTCGGCTATGGCGATTCTCGCGGCATGCGGTGGCGCACCCGCGACACAGGCTCCCACCACCGCGCCGGCGGCACCGGCGACTCAGGCTCCTGCTGCGGCCCCCACAACTCCGCCCGCTGCTGCAGCAACGACGGCCCCTGCGGCCACCACCGCCCCGGCTCCCACCACCGCTCCCGCTCCTGCAGCAGCAGGGCGTGGCGCTGGTGGCACACTGCGCATTCTCTACTGGCAGGCTCCTGTAACGCTCAACCCGCACCTGGCGGTGGGCACCAAGGACTTCGACGCAGGCCGCCTGATTTTGGAACCACTGGCCGCTATGGGCACCGATGGCACGCCCGTGCCGGTGCTGGCTGCTGAAGTCCCGACTATTGAAAATGGTGGCGTTTCCGAGGATTTGAAGACCGTGACCTGGAAGCTGAAGACTGATGTCAAGTGGTCGGATGGTTCTGCCTTCACGGCTGATGACGTGGTCTTCACCTACACCTACTGCGCCGATGAGAAGACCGCCTGCACCACCAACTCGGCCTTCACCGGCGCAGAATCGGTGGAAGCGGTTGACCCGGCCACGGTGCGCATCACCTGGACTGACCCCAACCCCTATCCGTACCAGATGTTCGTTGCCAACAACGGCGCTATTTTGCAGAAGGCACAGTTTGAGAACTGCGTGGGCGAAAAGGCAGCCACCGATAGCGCCTGCCAGGCTGCCAACCTGGCCCCGATTGGCACTGGCCCCTACAAAGTCACCGACTTTAAGCCCGGTGACGTGGCCACCTACGCTGTGAACGAAAACTACCATGTGGCCGACCAGCCCTTCTTCAAGGAAGTGCAGTTTAAGGGCGGTGGTGATGCCACCAGCGCCGCCCGCGCCGTCTTCCAAACTGGCGACACCGACTACGCCTGGAACCTCCAGGTGGAAGCCCAGGTGCTGAACCAGCTGATCGAGCAGAGCGCTGGCAAAGGCAAGCTGCTGGCCGTGCCCGGTGCGGCTGTGGAGCGCCTGCACCTCAACCTGGCCAACCCCGACCCGACCCTGGGTGACAACCGCAGCGAACCGAACCAGCCCCACCCCATCCTGAGCGATGTGAAGGTGCGCCAGGCGATCAAGCTGGCAGTTGACCGGGGCACCATTGCCACTCAGCTCTATGGCCCTGCTGGCGTCGCCACCTGCGAGATCATCGTGACCGAGCCATACATTACGGCGAGCGAAATCTTCGGTGGCCGCAATGCCTGCGCCACTGCCGATGGCAAGCCCGATGTGGAAGCCGCCAAGAAGCTGCTGGACGAAGCGGGCTGGACACTGCCGGAAGGCAAGACCGTGCGCGAGAAAGATGGCAAGCAGCTGATTTTGACCTATCAGACCACCATCAACCCGCTGCGCCAGCGCACTCAGGCTATCGTCAAGCAGAACCTGGCCGAAGTGGGGATTCAGGTGAATCTGCGGGCGATTGAAGCAGCGGTCTTCTTCTCTAGCGATGCGGGCAACCCCGACACGCTGGGCAAGTTCTACGCCGACATCCAGATGTTTACCAACAACTACGACCAGCCCGACCCGTTGGTGTACATGGCAACCTGGATCAGCTCGGAAGCGGCCAGTAAAGAGAATGGCTGGCGTGGCAGTAATGACAGCCGCTACCAGAACCCGGCCTACGATGCGCTGTACGAGGAGTACACCAAGACCACCGACACCGCCAAGCGCCAGGAACTGGTGATGCAGATGAACGACATTCTGATTCAAGATGCCGTCGTCATTCCGCTGGTCAACCGCAACCAGAACACCTCAGGCTACAACGCCAAGCTTCAGGGTGTCACGGGCAACCCGTGGGACTCGGAAATGTGGAACGTAGCTACCTGGACGATGGCCCCGTAAGTCGCGTTCGGTAAGCCTCTCGCAAAGGCGCAAAGCTTACATAGGTTCGTATCCAAACGAACCTGCGAAAAGACTTTGCGCCTTTGTGCCTTTGTGAGAGCAAGATTGAGGAAATGCCATGGGTCGTTATGTACTCCGTCGTCTGCTGATTGCGATCCCGACGCTGCTGGTGATCAGTTTTATCATCTTTGCCATTCTGACACTCGCCCCCGGCGACCCAATGGCCCAGTTTGGGCGTAACCCCAGCGTGCCAGAAGAGGTGCGCGAGCGCATCCGCGTCTCCCTTGGTCTCGATCAGCCCTGGTACATTCGCTACGTCCGCTGGCTCGGTGCATTGGCACAAGGCGAATGGGGCTTTTCGTTTGCCTCCCGCGTCCCCGTTTCAGATTTGATCATGCAGCGGCTGCCGCAAACCCTCTGGACGGTGGGTGTCGCCTACCTGGTGGCGCTAGCGATTGCAATTCCCATCGGCATTATCTCCGCTGTCAGACAGTATTCCTGGTTTGATAAAATCGCAACGACGTTTGCGTTTATTGGTTTTTCGGTGCCACCATTTGCCATTGGCCTGCTGGCAATCCTGGTGTTTGCGGTGCAGTTGCGCTGGTTCCCGATGATCTATGACACCACCCTTCAGGTAAATAGCCTGGAGGCTTTTGGGCAGCAACTACGCCAGATCGCCATGCCGGTGTTTGTGCTGGCTATCCAGCAATCGGCTGATGTCACCCGTTTCCTGCGCTCTTCCATGCTCGACAATCTGCCGCTCGACTATGTGCGCACCGCCAAGTCAAAGGGCCTGGCCGACCAGCTGGTGGTGACGCGGCACGTGCTGCGCAACAGTATGATTCCGGTGGTGGCGTTGATGTCGCTGGGCATTCCCGGCATCTTTGCTGGCGCAATCATCACCGAAAACCTGTTCCGGGTGAATGGCATTGGCGAACTGCTGATCCGCTCGACCCAGAACAGCGATACGCCCGTGGTGATGGCCATCACCTTTATTTATGCTATTCTGGTGGTTGTGTTTAACATCATCGCCGATGTGATTTATGGCCTGCTCGACCCGCGTATTCGGTATAGCTAAAGCTAAGGGTTAAATGTTAACGGTTAAGGGTTAGCAATCTTGCAATGCATTGCACTTTACTGCATATAACCCTTAACCGTTAACCCCTAACCCTTCACTGAATGAGGAACGGCCTATGTCTGAAGCAAACCCGGCACTTGAGTCGAAGGTTGCGCTCCCATCAAAAACGCCCCTCAATGCTGATGCACTGGTGCTAACAAAACCACCCCGCAGCCTCTGGGCCAATGCACGCCGACGTTTCTTCAAACATCGGCTGGCAGTGCTGGGCATGGCCGTTCTCATGTTTCTCACCCTGGCGGTGGTGTTTGGGCCGTTGATCTACACTGTGGATCGGAATGACATTGACTTTTCGGTGCCAACCATGGCCCCGCCCTCGCTGACTAACCCCATGGGCACCGATGACCTGGGCCGTGATATTCTGGCGCGGGCGCTGTTTGGCGGGCGGCTCACCCTGGCTGTCGGCTTCATCGCCATGCTGCTGGCCATTATCGTGGGCACCTCCATTGGTCTCATCTCAGGCTTCTTTGGTGGCATTGTTGACCAGGCAATGATGTGGATTACTGACCTGTTCCTCTCGTTGCCGCAGTTGCCACTTTTTCTGCTGATTTACTACCTTTTCCGCGACCAGATGGCAAGTACCTTTGGTTCAGAGCAGTTTGGCACCTTCGTCCTTGTTATCAGCCTCATCGGCCTGCTCAACTGGATGGCGACGGCCCGTATCGTGCGGGCTTCTGTTCAATCACTCA
>JALONX010000720.1 GCA_025454695.1 Chloroflexaceae bacterium | reverse complement strand
GAACACCTGGCCGAATGGCAGACGATTACCGATTTGACGCAACCGAAGTATCTGGCGATTATTGACGAAGCGATTGTGATCGGCGACCGACCCAACGAGCTGCGGGCGCTTCGTTCGCTGGTGCGGCAAAACTACGGTCTGCCCATGTATGAAGAGGTGGAACGGGCCAAAGTGCGCCTGAGCAACGAGGCTGAAACCCTCATCAGCATGCATATGGGCGAAATCAATTTTGATGAACGGGTGCCCCGCTGGGATTTCGAGCGCCTCATCGGCCCCGACGTGCGCACGGTGGACGCATGCGTGGATCGGGCGCTGGCGGCGGCAGGGCTAGCGCCAGCGGATATTGATGTGGTGTTGCGCACGGGCGGCTCGTCGCGTATCCCGCGCTTTGTGAAAATGCTCAGCGACAAGTTTGGCCCCCGTATGAAGTATGAATGATGAAGTATGAATCAGCGCCATGCTCTCGGGTTTCTGGCTCCGGTCTCCGGTCACCCGTCTCCGGTCAAATGAAAATGAACTTCTCTTCCCAACTCAACGAACTCGTCGCCGTGCTGCATGCCTTTGCGCCCCAGGCCGAGGCGGTGGAGCGGGTGGTGACGCTGGTGGCTGATGGGCTGCTGGCCGGGCACACGCTCTTCACCTGTGGCAATGGCGGCAGTGCCACCGACGCCATGCATCTGGCCGAAGAACTGGTGGGCCGCTATCGCGGCAATCGCCGCCCGCTGCCCGCTGTGAGTCTCAACGCCGACCCGACGGCGCTGACTTGCATCGCCAACGACTTTGGCTTTGAGCAGGTGTTTGCGCGGCAGCTGAAGGCCCTGGCCCGCCCCGGTGACATGCTGGTGGTCTTCAGCACCAGCGGCAACTCGCCCAACATTTTGCGGGCGCTAGAAGCGGCCCGTAACGCTGGCGTGGTCTGCATCGCCCTGCTGGGCAAAGATGGCGGCCCCGCCCTGGCCCTGGCCGACTATGCGATTGTGGTGCCCAGCCAGAACAGCGCCCGCATCCAGGAAGTTCACACCCTGCTGCTGCACGCCATGTGCGAAGCGGTGGAGCAGCAGGTTGCCCAGGATCAGACCGGAGACGGGTGACCGCAGACCGGAGCCAAACGAGTGACGAGTGACGAGTGACGAGTGACGAGTGACGAGTGACGAGCCTGCCCTGAGCTTGTCGAAGGGTGACGAGTTGGCTGGGAAACCTTTGCGAGCTTTGCGCCTTTGCGAGAGCTGTTTTGGAGCAATACGATGACCCACATTATTGTAACCGATGGTTGGCACGACGCCTTTCCAGGTGGCGCGGTTGGCGTGCTGCTGGTTGGCAACGTGGATAACACGCCCGGTTCAGCGGCCCTTGAGCAGCAGAAACGGGCGCTGGAGGCTCGGCTGCGGGAGCAGTATGCGGGCTACACCAGGGCCGAGTTTCAGGCGTTACCGATTCTTCAGGCCTACCGAACCTACTACAAGCAGTTCGACAAAACCTACCATGTGCAAGGGCAACTTGAGTCAGTTGTGCTGAATGGCAAGGCGCTGCCCGCTGTGAGTCCGCTGGTGGACGTGAATTTTATGGCCGAAATGGAAACGCTCGTCCTTGCCGCCGGGCACGACGCTGACCTGCTGCACTGGCCGCTCACGATTGATGCCACGAGCGGCGGTGAACGCTTCACCCAGCTCAACGGCACGGTGCGCACGCTCAAGGCCAACGACATGATGATGGCCGACGCGGCGGGCATTGTCTGCACCATTATCTACGGCCAGGATGCCCGCACGCCCATTTCGCCCACCACCCGCCGGGCGCTCTACGTGGCCTACGCCCCCGCCGGGGTGCCCGCCGCCGCTGTGCAGCAGCTGCTTGACTGCATCTACGACTACATCCGCATGGTTGCGCCAGCGGCGACGGTGGAGTTGAGGGAGTTGTTTACGGGCCGCTAGCCTCAGTGCGCCGCTGCCAACGCACCGTACAGCGTGCTGCTGGCGATGTTATGCGGTAGGCTCAGTGTATTGCGCGACGTACTCCCCCGCTGGCGGAATATTCGTAATCACGTCAATCATCACACCGTTGGGATCGGCAGTGAGGAAGTGGCGCTGGCCCCACGCTTCGCTACGGATGTCGTGCAACAGCGGCAGGCCCCTACCCTTGACCAGCCGTTGATATTCCGCGTCCACATCGTCTACCTCGAAATTCAGCATCACCCCGGCAACGGCGTGTTGCCCCACTGCTGGAACACTTGGATGGGTGTAATCCATGATTGCCAATTCATAGTGGGGCGACGTGCGGTGCCGCAAACTCACATACCAATCGGCTTCGAAGGTGACGGTAAAACCAAAGTGATCGACATAAAACGCTGTTGTCTCAGCAATCTTTTTCGTACAGAGTACCGGGTACATGCTGGTCAGTTGCATAAAACCACCCTCCAGGCTATAATCCCCCTCAAGGATACATACAGTATGTATGTGTTTTAATAATACATACACACTGTATGTTTGTCAAGGGGGTAGTTGTGGCAGAAACGCGACCGCAAACGAAAGCAGAGCAACGAGCCGAGACCACGCGCAAGCTGACCAGCATTGCGCGGGCTGAATTTACCAGACACGGCTATGCCCAGGCGTCAACAGAGACGATCGTTCAGCTGGCTGGGGTGACACGGGGGGCGCTTTATCATCACTTTGGCAGTAAGGAGGGGCTGTTTAAGGCGGTAGTGGCTGAGGTACAGCGTGATGTGGGCCGCCGCGTTGCCGAGGCAAGCGAGACAACCGACGATCCGTGGAATCAGCTTATCTTGGGCTGTCGGGCCTTTTTGCGGGCCAGCCTGGAACCAGATGTGCAGCGGATTATGCTGATTGATGGGCCAGCCACGCTTGGCTGGGAAGAGTTGCGCACGATGGACGCGGAGAACGCCATGCGGTTGTTGGAAGCAGCCATCGCTGGACTCGCCGAGCTAAAGATTATCAAGGTTGCCTCAGTCGCAGCTGCAACCCATTTGCTTTCTGGTGCGATGAATGAGGCAGTGTTATGGATCGCCCGCGCAGAACAGCCGCTTCAGGCGCTGGACGAGACCATCGCAGCCCTGGAGCAACTGCTTGCCGGGCTGCGGGTTGTTTAGGTCATTGGCCTGCGCGCCAATCGAGGTATGCTCAGGAGACGCCCATGCACTTCACGTCTGGTGAACACTTCATCCAATCTGGCTCGGCCCGGCTGTGGACGACGGTGAGCGGCACGGGAATAGCGACGCTGTTTTTTAACGGCGGGCCGGGCTGCGACGATTACCTGGAGCCGGTGGCGCGGCTGATTGACGACACGTGCCAGAGCATTCGCTTTGAGCCGCGCGGTTGCGGGCGCTCCGATTGGGACGGGCACTACGACCTTGATACCCTTCTGTTTGATGCTGAGTCGGTTCGAGAAGCCTACGGCCTTGAGCGCTGGCTTCTGGTGGGCCACAGCCACGGCCCCAATCTGGCCCTGGCCTACGCCATGCGCCACCCGGCCCGCGTCATCGGCATTATTGGCATAGCCGGGGGCAATGTGCTGAATGACCGCAGCTGGAGTGAGACCTATCACGAGCGACTCAAGACGGTGGGCGAAGACCTGGGCGGCAAGCAGTTTTATGCCGATGCCGAGGTGAACCGCCAGGGTAACGCCAGCTGGCGGGCCTACTGCCGCCGCCCGGCGTTGTTCCGCGACCTGGCCGATCTCAAGGTGCCGTGTGTGTTTATCAATGCCGCAGAAGATATTCGACCTAACTGGCCCACGCAGCAGCTTGCCGCCCTGATCCCCAACGCTCGCTATGTGGAAATCCCTGGCGCAGCCCACACCATCTGGCTCACTCACGCCGTTGAACTTCAGACGCATTTGCGCGAAGCGATTGCGTTTATTCTTGAGGCTGACCGGAGACCGAGGCCAGAGCAGTGACGAGTGACGATTACCCGACAGAAACGCAGAGGCGCAGAGGCGCAGAGGTGCAGAGACGCAACGTGCTTTCTCATTCCACATTTCGCAGCACGCTTCACGGATTACGCAGTACGGATTACGTAGTGCGCAGCACGCTTCACGGATTACGCAGCACGGATTACGTTTCACGGATTACGTTTCGCGCAGCACCGCCCGCAAAAAGCGCTCAACCGCATAGGTGCTGAGCTGGCCGCCGGGGCCGTTGAAGTTGAAGTCGAAGCCGTGGGTGGCCCAGGGCAGCCGCAGCAGCAGGTGCGGGCGACCAGCTTGCTCAAGGC
>JALONX010000719.1 GCA_025454695.1 Chloroflexaceae bacterium | reverse complement strand
CGGGGCCAGTTCGTCTTTGTCCACGCCGGGGGCCAGTTTCACCGCCAGGGCCGGGGTGCTGCTACGCCAGGCCAACACATGCGAAAGCGGCGGCGTGTAGTCTTCTACATGAAAACGCCGCCGCGTGCCACTGCGCCGCCCTGGGTCGCAGAAGATCGCATCGGCAGCTGGTGGCCACGCTTGCAGCAAATCGGCCTGCACAAAGCTGATGCGCCCATCAAGCCCCAGGCGCTCGGCATTGGCCTGTGCCAGGGCCAGCCGCTCGCCGTCCTGGTCAACCGCCGTCACACGGTGGCCGATGGCGGCAAAGGCCAGGGCATCGCCGCCAATGCCACAGCACAGGTCGGCAATGTGGGCGTAGGGCGCAAAGCGGGCGCTGCGGTGGCGGGCCACATGGGAGCCGCTGGCCTGCTCCAAGGCCTCACGGGTGAAGAAGAGCTGGTCGGCCTGGGGGAATTTGGCGCGGGCGCGGCGGCGCAGCAGGCTCTGCTCCAGGGCGGCGCGGGCCAGTTCGGGCGGGTAGTCGCGGCGCAGCCGGGTCAATTCCCGCAGCACATCGCGCTCCTCCAGCGGGCGGGCGGCCAGTTCCGCTAGCAGGGCCTGCCCCGGCGGTGAACGAAGCCAGTTAAGAGTAAGGATGTCCATATGATGACCGGAGACCGGGGGCCAGAGAGCAGTTTGCAGTTTGCAGTTTGCAGTTTGGTTCGTGTCATCTCGTATTCGCACATTGTCTAGAGACGTTTTTGAAGCGCATCAGCATGCGGTGCGCTCAAACGGTTTGAGAACGTGCGAAGACCGAATGACACGAACCAGTTGGCCGTTTTGCGGAACTGCCAGCTACAAACGGCCAACTGTGTTATGCTTTTCTGCCTCTGGCCCTCTGCGTCTCTGCGTTTAATGCCGTTATCGCCGCACCAGATAGGTGCTATGCTCGTCGCTGTAGCGCACTTGCCATGCCGGGTCGGCGCTAAGCCGTTCCAGCAGCGGCTGTTGTTCCTTGTTATCGAGCAGCATACCATCAAACTGGTATGTTGCCAGCAACTCCGGCACATCCTGGGCATTGCTGAGGCGCAGGTATTCCTGCCACTGGTCAAAGGGGTAGAGTTCAATGCGCGGATCGATAAACACTTTCTGGTTGGGAGCGGCCCAGATGAGGTAGCTGCCGTAGCCCATGGCGTGGAAGAGCCGTTGCGGGCGGGGCTGCTCGCGCTGCATCGTTTCCACAGCAGCCACGGGCGTGTTGGGGTCAAGCAGGCTACCCACTTCGGGCGGCAGGCCGAGCGAAGGCTTCAGCCAGGGCAGGCAGAGGGCCAGCAACAGCGCCATCAGGCCAATCAGCAGCCCATTGAACATGGGCAAGCCCTGAAAGCCGGGCCTGGTGCTGGCAGCCGGAACCGGGCGCAGGCTGGCGGCTTGCACAATCAGCAGCGGGGTGGCCACCATGCCAAACCAGATGTTGTTGCGGGTGGCACCCAGGGCCAGCCAGAGAAACACGACCGTGAACAGCATGTCCACCGGGTCGGGGCGGCGGGCGTAGGCCAGTACCACCAGCAGCAGGAAGATGAAGAGGAAAAAGATCAGCCCGCCAGTGTCGCGGATGGTTGGCGGTGCCCATTCTTGCACCAGCGTTGTAACCTGTGAGCTGCTCACCAGGTTGCCCACATAGCCCAGCACCTCAAAGCCACGAGGATTCAGCAGCATGGCCGCCGCCGTCACCGCGCCCCAAAAGAAGAGCTGGCGCAGCGGCGGTAGTTCCGGCGGCGTTTCACCGGGCTTGGGGCGCTGTAGCAGGCGCCGCAGGGCCTCACCCACAAAGGTCAGACCGATGAGCGCCCCGCCCAGCACAAACGAGCCGTGCATGTTGACCCACAGCACCATGAGCAGGGGCAGGAGCCAGAGGAAAGGATGAAGGATGAAGGATGAAGGATGAGTCGCACTACGCAGATGGTCGTTCGTCTGATTCGCGGTGCTGGCCTCCCCCGGCTTCGCGGTGCTGGCTTCCCCCGGCTTCGCGGTGCTGGCTTCCCCCCGCGTGCGGCGGGATTGAGGGGGGCGTTCTCGGTTCTTGCCGAGCCGCCATTCGGTGAGGATGAAGAGGAAGGCGGCGAAGATGGGCAGGACGTAGGTCTGGGGGCGAATGACCCAGTTGTTAAACGACATGGGCATGGTGGTGAGCAGCAGCAGCGCCACGCTCAGGCGCACAGCCCCGGTGCGGCGGATGCAGAGCCAGAGCAGCAGCCCGTAGGCCAGGGCCAGCACCCCAGCCTGCACCAGCAGCAGCAGTTCCACACCGCCCAACTGGTGCAACCCATACATCAGCACCTGGGCCAGCCAGCCCTGGTTGTAAAACGTTTGCCCAGCCTGGGTGAACGAGAAGCTGTCCACCGTGGGAATCGCGCCGGTTTCAACAATCACCCGGCCCGTGGCCATGTGCCACCAGAAATCGTGGGGCGGCACCGTGGTGAGCAGCGGGCGCATGGCCAGCAGCACCAGCGCCACGGCAATATACACGTGGTCGAGGGTGAGGCGGCCTACGAACTGAGTCCTTTGGAGTGTTTGCTGTTTCACTTATGTAATGCGTAATGCGTAATACGTAACGCGTATGTACCAAACTACATGCTTACGTCGTATGATGCAACTTCTTCTCTGACATAATTCTTGCGTTGATCAGCAACCATAACTAACAGTAGACGAATAACTTCGGTAAGAGCCTCAATTTGTTCCGAAGATCGATCTTCGCCAATCACTCGACGAGCTTTGTAATACCAATCACGGCTCTCACGGGCGGAACCAAGCGCATATTCATAGAAACGGGCTCGATCTTTACCTGTGCCCCGGCTATAGCCCTCCGCAATGTTTGCGCTCACAGAACCAACCGCCGCATACAACTGATCGGCCAGACTCATAGTGCGTCTGTCGCGAAAAAGGAGCGTACAGTCATCCCAACTCTGGTCGGCAATAAAGAGTGCTAATCGGTACGCTCGCATGCGCCACAGCGTATCGGTGGTTATTGCTGAGGAAACTGTTTGTTCCCAATCCTGTTGTTTCACCACAACCCCCTATTTGCAACTATTACGCATTACGCATTACGCATTACGCATTACGCATTATGATGTCCGCCGCCAAACTTCACTCCGCCCCTCGCTGAAGGTGCGCTGCCAGCCGGGCAGGGTTTTGATCTCGGCGGCGAGTTCGGGCTGGTGGCCAGTGTCGAGCAGCACACATGCGATGGTGTGCTTGTCCAACAGCGCCTGTGTCTGGCCCCGTTGGAGGCTAAGAGCGGCATAATCCTGCCAGAGTTCGAGAGGGAAGAGTTCAACCCGTGGGTCAATAAAGACCTGCGTCTGCGGGCCGAGCGCCCAGATCAGGTAAGAGCCAGCGCCCATCTCGTTCAACAATCGCCCCTGGCAGGGCTGGGAGCGGAGGTATTCGGTAGCAGCAACGGGCGTATCAGCGGAGAAGAGCTGGGGTGCGCCCGGCACGTTGGCGAAAATGCTCTGGTATTCGGCGGGCAGGGGCAGGGCGGGCTTAAACCAGGGTTGCAGCGCCAGAAGCGCCAGCAGCAGCAGCCCGGCAACAACGGCATTAGCAGGCCCGCCAGCCCCCCGCTCCCGCCCCGAGACTCGCGGCGCAGGCGCGTCGCTGTTGAGGGAAAAAATCGGGCGCGGCGTGGTGAAACACTGGGCCACAATCGGCATGGCCGCCATGCCAAACCAGACCACGTAGCGCACGCCCACAAAGGCCTGCCAGGCCAGCCCACAGAGCAGAATCACATCAGTGACCGTGGGCTTGCGGCGGGCAAAGGCAAAG
>JALONX010000718.1 GCA_025454695.1 Chloroflexaceae bacterium | reverse complement strand
CCTGGGCCAGCACCTGCTCGGCCTGCTGGTAGAGCTGCGCCCGCTGATCGGCGGAGGTGGCTGCTTCGGCTTCCTGCAACAGCCGGGTGAAGTCCGGGTTCTGCCAGCGGCCATAGTTCTGGTCGCTTTCGGGGCCAAACACCAGCGGCCCCCAGTTGTAGGGGTCGGCGTAGTCGGCGTTCCAGCCGGTGCGGAACATGCTCGGCGTGTTGCGGCGTATTTCGCTAAAATAGGTGGCCGACTCACGGGGGTCGAGGGTGATGTTAATGCCGAGATGCGTTTGCAAATCGGCCTGCACCCGCTGGGCGATCAGGTCGTGGGAGCAGCAGTTGTTGAAGGCCAGCCGCACCTCGGGGAAGCCCTCCCCGTTGGGGAAGCCTGCTTCGGCCAGCAGCTGTTTAGCCCGCTCGGGGTTAAAGCTCTGGGCCGCGTCGCCCGCTGCTTCCGGCGTGAGGTGGCCCGCAATGCCCGGTGGAATGAAGCTGCCCGCAGGCGACGGAATGTTGTTCAGCACCTGCGAAACCAGCGTTTGCCGGTCAATCGCGGCGGCGATGGCCTGGCGCACCTGGGCATTGTCGAAGGGCGGCTGGGTGGTGTTGAAGCCGTAGTAGTAGGTCGAAAGGCGGGTGCCGCTCAAAATCTGATCCTGGAAGGTAGGGTCGTTGCGGATGCCCGGCACTTCGGCGGGCGGCACGGACTCATTGATGTCAATCTCGTCTGAGCGGTAGTTGGCCAGCGCGGTCGCGTCGTCGGTGATCACGCGGAAGATCAGCTGTTGCAAGGTTGGTGGGCCTTCAAAGTAGTTCGGGTTGGGTGCCAACACAATCTCAGTGCCGGGGGTGCGGTTGCGCAGCACAAACGGCCCGTTGCCCACCAGGGTGCCAACTTCCGTCCAGCGCTCGCCGCCCTGTTCCACCACGTCCTGCCGCACGGGGGCCAGGCTGCCCAGAGCTGCAATACTGGGGAAGAAGGGCGTCGGCTGGTTGAAGTCCACCTGCAAGGTGCGCTCATCCACTGCCCGCACGCCCAGGTTGTTGCGAGCTGCCTCAATGGCGGCGGTGTCGGTTGCTGAGGCGCTATTCAGTTCTTCTGAGCCTGCGATCAGCCCCGAGATGAGTGAGACGTAGGGCGAGCCAGTGCGCGGGTCGAGAAAGCGCTGCCATGCGTAGACAAAGTCGTTTGCCGTCACGGGCTGGCCGTCACTCCACTGGGTCTCTTTCAGGGTAAAGGTAATCTGGGTATTGTCGGCATTAAACTGCCACGACTCGGCCACTTCACCTTCGGGCTGCAAGTCTGGTTTAATGCGGGTGAGGTTCGAGAAGAGCTGCTGAATCACAGTCTCACTGCTGACGTTTTCGGCCAGGGCCGGGTCAATCGTTTCCGCATCGCTGACCATGCGTACCCGCAGCACCTGCTGCTCAGGTGGGGCCAGGTCGGCCTCACTGACCTGGCCCGTGCCGGGCTGGGTGGCCTGGCCAGTACCTGGCTGGGCGGCGGTGCCTGCGCCGGGCTGAGCGGTGGTACCCGCGCCCGGCTGGGTGGCGGTGCCGCCGGTGCCACATGCTGCCAGCAGCTGGGCTACAAAAACCAATATCATCACAAGCGCCAGCCGACTCAGCCAGAGCGAGAATCGCTGTCGTTCCATATAGGCCTCCAGTTGGTTCCAAAAAATCTGTGAGAAACGTATAAGGAGGCTCAGCAAGAAGCATGCCGGGGGAAAAGACAAGAACCGAGAATCCGTAGGGGCGAACCTGGTGTTCGCCCGAGCCGAGAACCGAGAACCCGTAGGGGCGAACCTGGTGTTCGCCCGAACCGAGAACTGTGTAGGGGCGAACCTGGTGTTCGCCCGAACCGGGAACCGGGAACCAAGAACCGACAGGGGCGAGTCCAATGTGTATGCAAGCATTGGGTGACGGAGGAATGCGATGGGGTGGCGGTGTGGGCACCGCCATGCATCGTAGACACGCCCCGCCAAGGCTGCGGCGGGGTGGCGGTGTTTACATCGCCATGCATCGTAGAGCCGCAAGATGTTGCGTCTCTACGGTGGAAGACATTGATAAACGTTGAATGTTCATTGCGAGCTACGCCGGTGGGGTGCGTGGTGGGCAAACACCAGGTTCGCCCCCACGAGGTTGCATCATCGGTGGCCTATCGTCTGCTGGCCCCGGTCTCAAGTCGCCCGCCTGCCCTGAGGCATCGAAGGGTCTCTGGTCGGCTTTCGGTTCTCTCCGCACCCTCAGCAGTGAAACTCAGGACTCATACCCGCAGAAGCGCAACGCGGTGAGGGCCAGCGTCCGCGTCACCGCCACCAGGTCAGCGATGGGTACATGTTCGTCGGGGCGGTGGGCCTTGCGCACATCGCCAGGGCCATACATCACCGTGGGGATGTTGCCCTCGTTGACGAGCAGGCGCATGTCGGCCCCGTAGGTCATCCCTTCCAGCCGGGCCGGGGTGCCTTCCAGCGCCGCCGTCGCCTCCACCACTGTGCTCACAATCGGGTGTTCCGGGTCGGTGAAGGCCGGGTCGAAGCGCCCGCCCCACCATTCCACCACGGGCCGATGTTCACGCAGCCAGGGGTCGGCGTCAGCCACGCGAGCCACCGTCTCCTCAAACCGCTGGCGGGCCGCTGCCAGGTTCTCGCCCACGGCCAGGCCGTAGCGCCCTTCGGCGATGAGGCTTTCGGCCACGGTTGAGGCCCAATTGCCCGCCTGCACCGTGCCAATACAGAGCGGATAGGGCGTGCGATAGCGGGCAAACAGCGGATCGGCACTGGCGTCGTTGCGCTCCCGTTCCAGCTCCAGCAGCGCCCGGTGCAGCAGGGCAAACCGCTCAATCGCGCAGATGCCCTCTTCGCGCATGCAGCCATGGGCCGAAAGGCCGGGCACCTTGAGGCGGAAGTTGTGGGCACCCGCCTGGGCTGGGGCCACACAACGCTGCGTCGGCTCCATAATCACCGCGCCGTCGGCATGATGGCCCCGCAGCAGCGCCGCCAGCGTGCCGATGCCGCCATCCTCTTCGCCCATCACGGTTTGCAGCAGCAGCCGTCCATTAAGTTTCACGCCCGCATCGCGGATCGCTTTCGCCGCAAACAGGCCACAGCAGACTCCGCCCTTCATATCGAGTGCGCCCCGCCCGTAGACGTTGCCATTGACGATGGTGGCGCACCAGGGCGGGTAGGGCCAGTTGGCCTCGTCGCCTGCGGGCACCACATCCACATGGCCGTTGAAGATCAGGCTGCGCCCGCCCCGCCCGCTGCCAAGCGCCCCCACCAGGCCTAGACCACGAGTGCGGTTCACCTCCCAACTGGCTGCCGGATGGCGCTGAATTTCAGCAAAATCCAGCTCCCACAGGTCAATCTCAAAGCCCTGGCGCGCCATCCAGTCCGCTAGAAACTCCTGAATGACGACCTCTTCTGGCGACCCGTCCAGACTGGGGATAGCCACGAGGTCACACAACAACGCCAACATCCCGTCAGTGTCAATCGCATTCAGTACACGCTGCTCAATGGTGTTCACGGGCGACTCCTGAACTAATCCACGAAGTTAACAGATGATCCGCGAAGACACGCGAAGACACGCGAAGGTTGGCACAAATGTCATCTCCAGTTCTCGTTCCCCATCCCGAAATGGGTAGGTCAACATAAATACGAAACTCCGTCCTATCTGGTACGAACCATGCGCTTCCATTCCAGTTTGCCCTGTGATCCAAAGTTAATCAGCACACCGAGATTCGCATTTGTAGCCTTGAGTTGATTGATGAGTTGGGCGTCTTCAAGAATGGTAAGCGCCTTTAGGGCTTTGATTTCAACGACAATAGCATCGAAGACAAAGAAATCGGCAATGTAAAATTTATCGAGATACCGACCTTTGTACAGAATCCGTAATTCGTGCTGAGATATAAACGGAATCCCACGGGCCATCATCTCTATCTCAAGAGCCTCCTGGTATACCGCTTCCAAAAAGCCTGTCCCCAACTCCTTGTGAACCTCAATCGCTGCCCCAATAATCGCGAAAACCTCCTCTTTATGCAATAGATCGATCACGGCAGCCTCACAGACTTTTCTATGTATCGCATCTCACATCTCTATAGCAGATTGCAGATTGGAACAGCACTGTCATGCGACAAAACCGCATGTTGTTGGCTCAACGGATTTGCAAACTGCTATAGAGGGTGTCACCACCTCTCCTTCGCGCTGCTTCGCGGCCTTGGCGGATCAACCCTTCACTATACCTTCGCGTCTCTTCGCGTGTCTTCGCGGATCAACTATTGTCTTCTCAAGATGGGCCGCGTCAGGCACGTCGCGCCGCCCTCGGCCTTGAGCGAGATTTCATTGCCCCGGTAGGTCTGCACGTCGCAGCCCACAGCTGCCAGGCGGGCCTGTGTCACGGGGTTGCCTTCCAGCATCAGGCAGACGCCGGGGGCCAGGGCCAGCACGTTGGTGCCCATGCTGTGGAGAAATTCGGACTCGGGGCACTCCACCATGCGGATGCCGCGCCGCGTGAGTTCTTGCCAGAAGGGCACCGGCAACAGCGGCTGGTACACCACCGCCAGGTCGTGATCCACCAGACTAATGATTGACATAAGGTGCAGACAGGCGTCCGGGCCGAAGAAGTAGGGCAGTTCTACCGAGATGCACGTCACGCTGAGGGGCGCGAGGGCAGCCTGGAGCTGCTGCAACCCGGCCTGGTTGGTGCGGAAGCCCAGCCCCACTGCCAGCGTTTGCTCGTCGAGCCAGAGCAGGTCGCCGCCTTCAGCGCGGGCTTCGCCGCTGAGCCGCGCCAGCACCGGAATGCCGAGCGACTCAAAGCGGGCTGCCATTGCGGTCTCTTCACCTTCGCGCAGCGGTTTGCCCATGCGCAGCACAATTGCCCCGGCATCTGTCACCAGGGCCGGGTCATGCACAAAAATGGCGTCGGCCCGGCCCGGCTGCGGCGCATCGTGGAAAATCACCTCGGCCCCGGCCTGCCGCAGCAGCGCCACCAGGGCATCGTGTTCGGCCTGGGCCGCATGGAGGTTGGGGCGGGCGGTGTAGTGCCAGGCGTGGGGTTCATCCACCGCGAACGCCTCGTCGGGGCGACGCACCAGGACGCGCCGCAGTGGGGCCACCATGCTCTGGCTGCCGTAGTTCGGGTTCATTCCAGTCTTACTTTTTTGATTGTGGCGAAATACGCGAGTCCGCGAAGTATAGTCCCAAGAGGGAAGTGTGTCAATGTTGGATTTTAGATTGGAGCTTTCAGTTGGCAGTTAGCGGTTGACAGTTGGCAGTTGGCAGTTTACGCATCACGCATCACGCATTACGCATTACGAGTTACGAGTTACGGATTACGCAGTACGGAGTCTGTTGGCAAAACGCCACACCTGATGACGAAGTGATAACTGCATATGAAACTTCAGAAGATAAGATATGCGTATCGTGCCCTCAGGGCATACGTACCCCTTGCGACAACAGGAGATGCTGTATGACACAGACTCAACGCATGGATGCGGCGTTCATGTCGATCTTACGTGACGGACGAGAGGTGATGATTCGCCCGCTAGAAGAAGCCGACCGCGACGCACTCACCGCCTTTGGCATGGGGTTGCCCCTGGACGAACTGCTGTACATCGAGGACGATTTCCAGGCCCCGGAACTGATTGCGCGCCTGGTGAATGCGGCAAAGGCGGAAAATTGGCGGCAACTGGTGGCCGAGGTTGACGATGGTAGTGTAGCAGCCTATGCCGCTGTGCGCCGTTTGCCGGGATGGATGCAACATGTGGCCGATGTGCAGTTGATTGTGGCCGAACCCTGGCGGCGCAGTGGCCTGGGCACCGAGCTGGCTGATGCGATCTTCGCGGCGGCCCGTGAGCTGGAGGTGGCCAAGGTGGTGGTGGAGATGCTAGAAGAGCAGCGGGCCGGGCGGGCGATCTTCGAGCGACTGG
>JALONX010000717.1 GCA_025454695.1 Chloroflexaceae bacterium | reverse complement strand
AGGTAATGAGAAATACAAGAAGACTTCGTTGTCAGTGTACTAAATGGTCTGTAAACTATGTTTCTTTGTATCCACTGCTGTGCGGTGTCATGCCGACCTCAGGGAGGAATCTGCAGTGCCGTCCGCTGAAGACCCCTCCCTGCGGTCGGGGTGACCATGCGACGGCATGGAAGAAAACGTACTTTACAGAGTACTAAAATCGCAAATCGCAAATCGCAAATCCAAAATCCAAAATCCAAAATCCAAAATCCGATTATCCCGCTAGCGGCCCATCAAGTTGGCCCAACCGCTGCTGGTGCAGTTCAATCGCGCTGATGACTTCGGACTCACTGCGCCACTCGCTGCGCAGCACCCCTTCAATG
This sequence comes from Chloroflexaceae bacterium, assembly GCA_025454695.1. Classification (GTDB taxonomy): domain Bacteria; phylum Chloroflexota; class Chloroflexia; order Chloroflexales; family Chloroflexaceae; genus JALONX01. The sequence goes on along the minus strand of JALONX010000717.1, from coordinate 3,460 downwards.
CGGGCATGCACGGCAGCTCTGTTGCTCAGGGCCGTCTGCTGGCGCTGGCTTTCGATCAGTGCCAGCATCAGATCGAGAGGTAGTTCCTCTTCGGCGCACATCTGGGCCAGCAGCCCATGCTCTTCGGCCCCAAAGATTGCGCCATCGTCACGGGGCCAGGCCAGTTCCTGCCCGGTGGCTCGCCGGTAAATGGCTGGAATACTGTCCTCCCAATCCTGGGCCTCCACCCGCCAGAGGCGGCGGATTTCAAACAGCTCCTCGGCGCTAATCAAGGTCAATGTTGGGTCATGCTGCCGCACCTGCACCTGCACCCGTAGCAGTCGTTCCAGCAACTCTTTGCGGAAGGCCAGGGTGTAGGGGCCACGGGTCAGGCTTTCGGCCTGGCTTTTGGTGCTGAGGTGAACGCGCCCATCCCGCCGCCGGTAGTCGCGCACCTCCTTGCGTCGTTCGGGCTGCTGGGTTTCGGCCAGAAAATCGCGGAACTCCAGCATGGGTACCATCCACTCCTCGCCGTTGTCAATCAACGCCTCCATGGAACGATCCCGTTCCACCACCGTGCAGACCCAGCAGCCAAAGCGACTCCCGCCACACGAGGGTGTCGAAAGGTCTACCACCAGGGGGCACTCGCCTGACTGGGCGCTACGGTAGAGCGAGGCCAGGTCGCGGTTGTTGCCGCCCCAGGGCGAGGGCACATTGAGCAGATAGCTCCACACATCGTCGGTGCTAAAGTCGCCAATTGGCGTGTAGACATAGGCTCTGGGCAGGGTAGAATGGCGCGAAAGCAGCGAACCAGTGATACGATACTCGTCCATTACCTGGGCACGGGTCGCACTTTCGGCCCGGCGCTGCCCCAGCACCAGCACCACCTCGCCGTGTTGGGCCACCCGGTCAAGGATGAATTTATCGGCGGGCTTGATCTTCATGCGCTCGGTACACCAGCGGAAGCGGCTGTGGGGCGCTGGGTACCCCCGCCCAATCAGATTTACCCAGAAGCTATCGGTCACGGCGGGCGTGAGCCGATGCACTGTGATCGGCAGGCCCAGTTGACGGGCTACTCTGCCGATGCGCCCCAGGTTCTGGTTGACATGATCGACAATCAGCGGCGTTTCCACCAGCGTGTCAGTTGCAATGACATAGATCGGCTTGGTCAACTGCTCACGGGGCATCTCGCGCAGCGCCATCCAGATCAGCTGCAGTGACACGGTTGAGTCCTTGCCGCCGCTGTAGCCGATCACCCAGGGCATGCCATTGGCCAGGTAGAGATCGCGAATCTCTCGGTAGATAGTGGGGACGGGACGTGTATCAAAAATCGAGGTCGTGGCAGTCATAATTCAGCTTCCTCAAGCTGGGCATCAGCAGCGATCTGCTCAGGCGTTAACAGTTCCAGCCGTTCTTCCTCTGGCGAAAGCGGCAAGCCGAGGGCCTGTTTCAGGGCGCTAGCGGTGCGAACAATATTTGTGCGGGCCTTGCTCATCTGCCGACCCAACATTGCCCGGCCCTCCCACAATGTCAGGTTTGCCCGCCGCCAATCAAGGGCGGCCAGCGGGGCCAAACGAGCTTGCCAGTCACGAGGGTGGGTGGCAATCAAATCAGCTCCGGCCATGCCCAGGGCATGCAGTGTCACACTGTGGGTGTGGATGAAGTCGCGGCGCAGTTCAAAGCTTGCGGTCGCCTCGATCACCCGCGTGTCCCACTGGGGAATGGTGCGACTCAGGGCCGACCAGAAATCAAGGGCCAGTTGCTCTTCCTCAGAGCTAATCTCATCGTGGGCCGTTTTGCGCAGCAACGCCCCGGAAGCGTAGTAGATGCCGCTGAGGGTGAAGAGTTTGAGCGAACGGTTGGAGATGGTGGAGCGCTCCATCTCGGTGCGGCCCTTAAAGGCGGGCACAAGGCTGGCCACCTGGCGGGCCACCCGGGCCAGCGGGGTGCGAAAATCATAGAGAATGCCGATGGAGGCGCTGGCCCGCACCGCATGGGTGTTGAGGTCGGCGAAGAGTTGCTGGCTGCGCCGTAGCCCGGCATCAATAAAAAAGACCACGGCGATACTTTCGTCGCCAAGGTCAGGATTCTCTTTCAACGCCTCCTCAATCGCCGCCCTGCGGTGCTGCCCATCATTCAACACGAAACGGGCTGCAACCGGAACAGTAAGCTGGCCAAGGTTACGCTGCACGCCCTTCTCATCGTAGGGTGTGAACTCAACCTCGCCGTCAATCGAGGCTGTAATGGCCGAAAACACGTAATCGTGCGGGTTTTCCACAATATAGCGGGTAATTGCCGGAATGCGCCCACGGTTGAGCACCCGCTGGGCACGCAATTCCGGCGGCACCTCTTGCCCATCGAAGCTCAGCATGCGCGGCACCAGGCGCAGCGGGCACATGGCCACAAAATACTCACGCCCTGCCTGTACACCTCGCAGCGCCGGGAAGGTGTAGTTAAAACCATCCATACTGATGTGCTATCTGTCTCTGGTTGAAGGGCAACACAAACTCACAAGTAGCCCGCAGCGAGAATGGAAGTGTATATGGTAGGTTTGGAAGTATATTTTACACAAAAAAACACAAATGGAATTATATCATAGGTTGAAAGAGAAAAATCTTGATTAGAAGCTTTATCGCGATAGCAACACACATCCAATAATCCTTCAAGGCACGTGGAACACCAGAACATTTGCGCATAACAACTGGTGAATAACATTATAGAGATAGGTTTGGAACACAGTTCATCTACATCATCTGTGCATGAAAAGGAGTCTGCCCCATCCCGCTCACCCCATCTGCTATAATCGAACTATGTTCACGCAATCGCTAATCTCCCAATCTCCAATGACAATTTCTACCCTGCCCGACATTCAGATCGAGCCAGGCGCATTGCTGGCCACCGCCCCCGCCGACACCACGCTGGAGGCGCTGAACGAAGCGCTAGTCCCCTTCGGCCTGTGCCTACCGATTGCGCCGCTGCGCCCTGGCCTGACGCTGGCCGAGGCGATTCGGCAGAATGCCGGGGGCCGCCGCCAGTGGCGCTACGGCACGATTGTGCGCTACCTCCGTGCCGCCACCCTGGTTTCAGAAGATGGACTGAAAGCGCCCCTTGTCGTGGGCGGTTCGACCCTGAAACGGGCGACAGGTTACGGCCTCAACCGAGCGCTGGTGGCGGGCGGTCTGCCCCCACCCTACCGCCTGGCCGATGTGACCTTGAGCCTGCGCCCGCTGCCGCCCGCCCGTCGCGCCCTGCTGCTGGCCTGCCCCAGCCTCGCCGTCGCCACCGCCTTCGCCGCCGCGCTGCTGCCGCAGGGCCTGGCACTCAGCGCACTTGCAGTGCAGACGGGAGACGGCAGACCGAACCAAAACGCAGAGACGCAGAGACGCAGAGACGCAGAGGATACCCAATCGCCAATCGCCAATCCGCCTGCCCTGAGGCCCCCCCTGAGTTTATCGAAGGGCTTGTCGAAGGGTCAATCGTC
>JALONX010000060.1 GCA_025454695.1 Chloroflexaceae bacterium | reverse complement strand
GCTACACGCCGCCCTCGCCCTCCAACGACGTGGTGCGCAACCCGGCGGTGGTGCCCACGGGCCGCAACGTCCACAGCCTCGATCCCTACCGCATCCCTTCGGCCATGGCCCAGGACGCCGGGGCACGCCTGGTGAACGAGCTGCTGGAACGACTCACCGCCGAACAGGGGACACTGCCCGAAACGGTGGCGGTGGTGCTGTGGGGCACCGACAACCTCAAGTCTGACGGCGAGGGCGTGGCCCAGGTGCTGGCCCTGCTGGGCGTGCGCACGGTGACCGACGAGTTGGGCAACGTGGCCGATGTGGCCCTCATCCCGCTGGCCGAGTTGGGTCGCCCCCGCGTGGATGTGGTGATCACGGTCAGCGGCATTTTCCGCGACCTGCTCTTCCACCAGATGGAGCTGCTAGACAAAGCCGCCCGCCTGGCCGCCAGCGCCGAGGAGCCGCTGGAGTTCAACTTCATCCGCAAGCATGCCCTGGCCCAGGCCGCCGAACTTGGCATTGGCCTGGACGAAGCCGCCACCCGCGTCTTCGCCAACGCCCCCGGCTCCTACGGCACCAACATCGGCAGGCTGGTGGAAAGCAGCACCTGGGACGACGAGGGCCAGCTCAGCGACGCCTTTTTGAGCCGCAAGAGCTTTTCGGTGGGCAAGGGCGGCACATGGCGCGACTCGCGGGCGGTGCTGGAACGGGCGCTGGCCACGGTTGACGCCACCTTCCAGAACATTGACAGCTTCGAGGTCGGCATCAGCGACATTGACACCTACTACGAAAACCTGGGCGGCATCAGCAAAAGCGTGGAGAAGCTGCGCGGCAGCCGCCCGCCGGTCGTCGTCGCCGACGCTATTTCGAGCACCAACCGCCTCAGTTCGCTGGAACAAATGGTGCGGCTGGAAAGCCGGGCCAAGCTGCTCAACCCCAAGTGGTACGAAGCGATGCTGGCCCACGGATACGAAGGTGCCCGCGAGATCGAGGCCCGCGTCAACAACACCTACGGCTGGAGCGCCACGGCTGGCGCGGTGGAAGGCTGGGTTTACCAGGGCATCGCCGAGACCTTTGTGCTCGACGAGGCCATGCGCCAGCGCCTGGCGGAGCTGAACCCGCACGCCGCCAGCGCGGTGGTGGGCCGCCTGCTGGAGGCCAATGGGCGCGGCTTCTGGGACGCCGACGACGCCACCCTCGACGCCCTGCGCGAAATCTATACCGACCTGGAAGACCGGCTTGAAGGCGTTCTCGAAGTATGAAGTATGAGGTATGAAGTATGAAGCAGGAAGGATGAGTCGCTGTAGTTTCATACTTCATACTTCATAATTACAAAACTATGGACGTAACTGTTACGCAAGAGATGCTGGCCCGCTACAACAAGCCCGGCCCGCGCTACACCAGCTACCCCACGGTGCCGGTGTGGCGGGATGACTTTGGCGAGGCTGATTACCGTGCGGCCCTGGCCGACGTGGCCGCCGCCCCCGCCGACGCCCTCTCGGTCTATGTGCATCTGCCGTTTTGCGCCGAGCGCTGCGCCTACTGCGGCTGCAACGCCACCGTGACACGGCGGGCGGAGGTGGTGGATGCCTATCTGGATCGGGTGGAGCGGGAGCTGGCCATGGTGACGCCGCTGCTGGGCGGGCGACGGCGGGTGGTGCAACTCCACTGGGGCGGTGGCACGCCCAATTTTTTGAACTATGCTCAGATGCAGCGGCTGGTGAGTCTGTTGCATGGGGCCTTTGCGATTGACTCCTGCGGCGAAATCTCGCTGGAGGCCGACCCGCGCATCGGCACGGTGGAGCAGATCCACCAGATGCGCGAACTCGGTTTCAATCGGATTAGCCTGGGCGTGCAAGACATTGACCCCCAGGTGCAGCGGGCGATTGGCCGGGTGCAGCCCTTCAGCCAGACAGAAACCCTTTACAGCGCCTGCCGCGAGGCCGGTTTTGCCAGCGTCAACCTTGACCTGGTGTACGGACTGCCCTACCAGACGGCGGAGGGGTTCAGCAACACGCTGGCCGCCATCATCGGCCTGGGGCCAGACCGGGTGGCCTGCTTCAGCTATGCCCATGTGCCCTGGGTGAAGCCCAACCAGAAACAGGTGGACGTGACCGGCATGCCCGACACCTGGAGCAAATTCAATTTATTCCGCAGTGCCATCGCGCAGTTTACGGCGGCGGGCTACGACTGGGTGGGCATGGATCACTTCGCCCAGCGCGACGACGAGCTGGCTGTGGCCGCCCGCAACCTGCGGCTGCACCGCAATTTTATGGGCTACACCACCCGCCCCGCCTCCCACATGGTCGCCTTCGGCATGAGCAGCATTGGCGAACTGGCCGATTGCTTTGTGCAAAACGAGCATCACCTGGGACGCTACCAGAAGACGGTGGATAACGGACGTTTGCCGGTTGTCAAGGGTTTGCGGCTGACAGACGACGACAAGCTGCGGCGCATGGTGATCACGCACTTGATGTGCAACCTGGAGCTGCCCTTCGATTTGACCCGGCCCGCCTACGGCCTGCCCCTCGACGAGGTTCTGGGCGAAGGCCTGGAACGGCTGGCGGCCTACGAGTCCGAAGGGTTTGTGGAGGTGCAGCCGCGCCGCATCGTCGTTACGCCGCTGGGCCGCTTCTTTGTGCGCAACCTGGCCATGGAACTGGATGCCCACCTGGGCAAAACAAGCGAGAAACAAATCTTCTCGAAGACGGTGTAAAGCAGACTGCGTACTGCGTGCTACGTACTGCGTCGTTCGTGGCAGGAGCAGAAACCGGGCTACCGATAAACAACGGTGCAAAGGTATATACGCAATACGCACTACGAAGTACGGAGTGGGGACATGAATAGCTACGATTGTGTGGTGGTTGGCGCGGGCATCAGCGGGTTGAGCGCGGCCTTTGCGCTAAAGCGGGCCGGGGCCAGCGTGCTGGTGGTAGAGGCGAGTGACCGGGTCGGCGGGGCGATGCAGAGCGAGACGAAAGCGGGCTATGTGCTGGACAACGGGCCAAACACCGTCACCAGCCGCGACCCACTGCTCAACGCCCATTTTGTCCACATTGGGATTGAAAACAAGCGCGTGACGGCGGATCGCAGCGGCGCACGGCGCTTCATCCTGCTCAACGGCAAGCCGGAACTGATCCCCATGTCGCCATCGGATTTGTTCAAAACACCGTTGCTTTCAACGGCGGGCAAGCTGCGCATGCTGGCCGAGCCACTGCTGCCCCGCTCGCCGATGGCCGACGAAAGCATTCAAAGCTTCTTCGCCCGCCGCATTGGGGCGCAAGCCGCCGCAAACCTGGTTGACCCCTTCGTCTCCGGCGTCTACGCTGGCGACCCCACGGCGACCTCGGTTAAGGCCGCCTTCCCCAGCCTGTGGGAAGCCGAGCAGCGGGGCGGCAGCATCGTGCGCGGCATGCTCACCAGGCCACGCGCCGAGGAGCGACCCCGCACCAACGAAAAAGGCAACCCGGCCTTCAAAGAAGGCCCTAAGCAGAAGAGTGTGCTGTTCAGCTTCCAGACCGGACTAGGAGCCTGGCCCCAGGCGATTGCCCGCGCCCTTGGCCCCGGCAAAGTCTGGCTGAACAGCCCGGCCACGGGCCTGCGCCGCACCGCCACCGGCTGGGAGCTGAGTGTCAGCAAAAACGGCACGCCTACGTTGGTCGAGGCAACCACGGTCATTCTGGCGTGCCCGGCCTTCGCCGCCGCTGGCCTGGTGGAAGCACTGGATGCTGAAGCGTCAACGGCGCTGCGGAGCATTCCCTACGTTCCGATGGCGGTGGTTCACCTGGGCTACAAGCGCGAGCAGGTGGCCCATCCGCTGGACGGTTTCGGTGTGCTGTGCCCTTCCGGCGAACGCCGCCAGGTGCTGGGCATTCTCTGGTCGTCCTCCCTGTTTGAAGGGCGTGCCCCCGAAGGCCATGTGATGACCACCACCTTCGTTGGCGGGGCGCGCACGCCGCACCTGGCCCAGCAGAGCGACGAGGCGCTGATTGAGTTGACCACCCGCGAACACGAGTCGATCCTCGGTGCCAGCGGGGAACCGGCCTTTGCCCACGTCGTCCACTGGAACCATGCGATTTGCCAGTACACCGCAGGCCACAGCGAGCGCGTTGCCCGGCTAGCCACCACCGAAGCGGCCAATCCCGGCCTGCACTTCCTGGGCAACTACCGCGACGGCGTGGCAGTCGAGAAGTGCTGGCACCACGGCACGGCTCTGGGCGAACAGCTCGCGGCGACAATACAACGCAACACGGTGGCACGATGACGTTCTGAAAATCTCTCGCAAAGGCGCAAAGCTCACCAGGGTTTGCAGATAAACGTACCTATGAGATCCTTTGCGCCTTTGCGCCTTTGCGAGAGCTACACATTGTCTTCACGCGGGAGCGAGCGATGGGCATTATCAAGAATATGCGGCTGGGGCTGCTGCACGTGGCAATGGCGGTGACGCTGGTTCCAATCACCAGTGTGCTTAATCGAGTGATGATCAACGAGTTGGGCCTGCTCGCCAGCGTGGTGGCCGTGTTGATTATTCTGCCCTACCTGCTCTCGCCCTTGCAGGTCTGGATCGGCAACTACTCCGACCAGCACCCGCTGTGGGGTTACCGCCGCACGCCCTACATCGCCGGAGGGCTGCTGCTGTGCGCGGTAGGTGTGGCGCTAGCGCCTCATGTGGCCCTGCTGATGCACCGCGAACCGTGGCTGGGCGGGCTTGCGGCGCTGCTGGTGTTTGGCGGCTGGGGCCTGGGCTACAACATGGCGGTCGTGTCGTACCTCTCGCTCGCCAGCGACCTGTCGGAAGAACACCAGCGCTCGCGCACGATTGCCATCATGTGGTTCATGATGATCACCTCGGTCATTTTCACTGCGGTGATTACCGGACGCGCCCTTGACCCCTACAGTGAACCGCAACTGCTGCGGGTCTTCGCCATGGTTGGCGTGGTATCGGCGGGTCTGGCAGCCCTGGGGCTGGTGGGGTTGGAGCCGAGAAAGACCGGAGATTGGAGACCGGAGACGGGAAACGAAGGACGGGTTGGACACATGGTTGCGGTACAAGCCGTAATTGCCAATCCGCAGGCCCGGCGCTTCTTTCTCTACATGGTGCTGATGCTTTCGGCGGTGCTGGGCCAGGATGTTCTGCTGGAGCCGTTTGGCGCACAGGTCTTTGGCTGGAGCGTGCGCGAAACCACCCAACTAACGGCGACCTGGGGCGGCATGACCCTGCTCTCGCTTATGCTCTACGGCCTGGTGCTGAACCGCTGGATCAGCAAAAAAACCGGGGCGTACATGGGCGGCGTGCTCGGCGCGGTGGGCCTGCTGCTGATTGCCGCCAGCGGCATGCTGCACATGGAAGCGCTGTTTGTGCCCGGCGTAGCCACCCTGGGCTTCGGCACCGGCATCGCCACCGCCACCAACCTGGGCCTCATGCTCGACATGACTACGCCAGAACAGGTCGGCCTGTTTATTGGCGCATGGGGCGTGGCCGACTCGCTGGCCCGTGGCACCGGCAACCTGCTGGCGGGCGTGGTGCGCGACCTGGTGGCCCATGGCACGGGCAGCCTGGCCCATGGCTACATCAGCGTCTTTCTGATTGAAGCGGCCATGCTCGGCTTCTCGCTGCTGCTGCTGCGGCAAATCAACGTCGCCGCCTTCCGAAACGAAGAACAGAGCCTGACCCGAATTGTGGCCCTGGCGGGGGACGCATGACGATTACAGATTGTCCGGACAGAAACGCAGAGGCGCAGAGACACAGAGACGCAGAGAATTTATAGTTTACGTGTTACGCAACTCGCAACTCGTAACTCGTAACTCATAACTTGTCGGGTGGTTGTATGGAAGAACAAGCTGAAAAACTCCGCATCGGGCGGACACTTAAGATCGGTTCGTTTCACGTTGGCTCGGCCTTCGCCGATATTCTGCTGTCGGCGGTGTGGAACCGCATTCTGATCACCAGCCTGGGCATTGCCGCCACCCCGGTGGCCCTGCTGGCGGCGCTGCGCTACCTGCTGGCCCCGCTGAGCATCTGGGCCGGGCACCGCTCCGACAGCAAGCCCATCTTTGGCAAATACCGGCTGCCCTACATCTGGGGCGGGCGACTGCTCATGGCCCTGGGGCTGTTGCTCATCCCACCAGCTACACTACTGCTGGCCGAGGACACCAGTTCCGTGGCGGGCTGGACGCTGGCGACGCTCTGCTTTCTGATCGCTGGCGTTGGCACGCTGATTTCCGGGACGCCGTTTCTGGCGTTGATCCGCGACAATGCCCCGCCAAGCAAACGGGGCCAGGCCCTGAGCATCGCCCAGATTATGCTGATGGTGGCGATGGTGCTGGCCCCGGCCCTGTATGCAGCGCTGGTGAAGCAGTATGAACCGGCGGCTCTGCTGCGGGCAGTGCTGATTGGCGTTGGCCTGGCCCTGCCCTTCTGGTTCTTCTCCGTTCTGGGCGAAGAGCGCCGGGCCATGCATGCAGAAGCGAACGAAACGCCCCTGCCCGTGGGGCAAACCTTCCGCCTGATCTGGGCGGACTCGCGAGCCAGACTCTTCTTTATCTTCCTGGCGCTGGGCATGGTCAGTATCTTCGCCCAGGACGCCATTCTGGAACCCTTTGGCGGCGATGTGTTTGGCCTGGATGTGGCTGCCACCACCCGCTGGAACGCCTACTGGGGCCTGGGGGTGCTGGTGGGCATGATCGGCGCGACGGTGCTGACGCGCAAGCGCATGCCCCACGAGCAGGTTGGCACCGCCACCCTTGGCCTGCTGATCACCGCTACCATGCTGGCGCTGCTTGGGCTGGCGGCACTCTTCAAGGTGCAGGCGGCCCTGGTGCCCCTGCTGGCGCTGTTTGGCTTCGGCTTCGGCATCCAAACCGTCGGCACCATTGGCCTGCTGATGGCGATGACCTCCGACAAACATGCCGGGGCCTACCTGGGCCTGTGGACGCTGGCGCAACTAGTGTTTCGTGGCGTGGGCATGGCGCTGGGCGGCATGCTGCGCGATGGCCTGCTCTGGGCCACCGGCTCATACACCATCGCCTATGGCTCGATCTTTGTGCTAGAAGCGCTGGGGCTGATGCTCTGCGTGGCCCTGCTGGCCCGGATTGACGTAGCGAGTTTCGCCCGTGGCGAACAGCCCATGCGCCTGTCGCCGCTGGCCGCTGCCGCCGAATGAAAGGAAAGCTCTCGCAAAGGCACAAAGGCTCAAAGGTGTCTGAGACAAGGTTTACATCAACATTACAATTTATGGTACACGTGGTGCGGACGTTCGTTCGCGTGTAGACCAAAATGCGGACTAAAGTCCGCACTACGGTTGCCGCATATTGTAAAGTTCATAATAACCTTATCTTAGTCGTCATCCTTGGATGAACGTGGACATAAGTCCGTATAGAGTTTTTCGCAAAGGTGCGAAAATGCAAGGCATATCGCTTACATATGCAGTTGCATTCCTTAGTGCCTTTGTGCCTTTGTGAGAAACCGCTCATCGTTTGCATTGGCGTGCAGTTTTGTGTGCAAAGCTGGTGCGTGTTGTAACATGGCATTCTTTGTGATATACCTCATTTGTATGTAGATTTGTGTAGAATTTTTCGAGCTGGCCTGTGTCCCGCTGGCTGCCTGATGCCTGTGCAGGAGACTGGTGATGGTTTACCATAACAAGACCTACGCGCTCATACAGACTCCGGCAATCGTAAATCCAAAACCTGTCCTGAGCTTGTCGAAGGATCGTAAATCGCAAATGCCTTAGCACGGAGTGTTACCCATGGAGCTTTTTCTGGCCGGACTCGATCACACCACCGCACCAGTGGAGATTCGCGAACGGCTCGCCTTCAACGCGGTGGATCTTCCAGCAGCCCTATTGCAGCTCACCGCACGCCACCAGGGGCTGCCGCCGCTACTGGCCGAGGCCACCATTCTTTCCACATGCAACCGGGTGGAAATCTATGGTCTGGCCGCCGACTCCAGCACTACCCGCCAACTGGTACGCTTTCTGTCGGTGTTTCATCACCTGCCGGAAGAGGCCTTTGCCCACACGCTCTACTTCTACACTGGGCAAGATGTGGCCCAGCACCTTTTCGCCACCGCCTCCGGTCTTCACTCGCTGGTGTTGGGCGAAGCGCAAATCCAGGGCCAGGTACGCTCGGCCTTCGAGGCCTCGCAGCAGGTAGGCGCCAACGGCCCGGTGCTGTCGCAACTCTTCCGCCAGGCCATCACTGCTGGGAAGCGGGTGCGCACCGAAACAACCGTGAGCCAGGGTGCCGCCAGCGTGTCGCAGGCCGGGGTGGAACTGGCCCGCGAGCGGCTGGGCGGGCTGGAAGGCCGTTCGGTGCTGCTGGTGGGCAGCGGCGAAGTGAGCGAACTGGCGGCCCAGAACCTGCTGGCCAACGGGGCCAACCGTTTGATGGTGGTGAACCGCACCCTGGAACACGCCCGCAGCCTGGCCGAACGCTACAACGCCGAGGCTCGCTCGATTGACTATCTGCAAGAAGCGCTGTCGTGGGCCGACATTGTGATCAGCTCCACCGCTGCACCCGTTACCATCATCCAGCGTACCCATGTGGAAATTGCCATGCGCACCAAGTGCATTGCGGGCAACCCGGCCCCGGAAATGCTGCTGATAGACCTGGCGGTGCCCCGCGACATCGCCTCGGATGTAACGGTGCTGCCCGGTGCCCACGTCTGCACGGTAGACGACCTACACCAGGTGGTGCGCCGCACGATTGACCAGCGCAGCACGGCCATTGCCCAGGCCCAGGTGCTGGTTGATCACGAAGTAGCGGCGTTTCTGGACTGGTTCCACAGCCAGGATGCCATGCCCGCGCTGGCCTCGCTGCGGCAGCACGCCGAAGTGCTGCGCAACGCCGAACTCAGCCGTGCCCTGCGCAACCTGACCAGTCTTTCGCCCGACCAGCAGAAAGTGGTGGATGCCTTTAGCCGCAGCCTGGTGAACAAACTGCTGCACGTGCCCAGCATCCGCGTGAAGGATGCCGCCGCCCATGGCGATGGCCCCCGCTACGCCGCCATGCTGAGGGAGTTGTTCGATCTCGAAGCAGCTTAATCAAGTGCTGAGTGCTGAGTGCTGAGTGCTGAGTGCTGAGTGCTGAGTGCTGAGTGCTGAGTGCTGAGTGAATACAGTGCTGAGTGAATACAGTGCTGAGTGCTGAGTGCTGAGTGCTGAGCCTACCCTGAGCGAACGCGAAGGGTGCTGAGTGAATACAGTCCTGAGTGCTGAGTGCTGAGTGCTGAGTGACTCAAGTCCTGAGTGCTGTCAATCGTCAATCGTCAATCGTCAATCGTCAATCGTCAATCTGTTATCAGGCTAGAGGAGGGGCTATGACGAGGATTGAACGCTTCGAAGACCTGATAGCCTGGCAAAAAGCACGCACACTCACTCAGTCCATCTACAGCATGACGCGGACAGACAGGTTGTCACGCGATTTCGGTCTGGCAGGACAATTACAACGAGCATCCGTATCCGTCATGTCGAACATCGCGGAAGGGTTTGAACGAAACAGACCAGGAGAATTCCATCAATTCCTATCCATTGCAAAGGCTTCATGTGCTGAGGTAAGATCTCTACTATATGTTGCACTGGATGCAGAATATGTGGACAGTACAAGGTTCGATGAATTGATGACGCAGGCACAGGAAGTCGCCAGAGTGGTTGGCGGGCTACGTGCCTCGGTAGGAAAACAACGCCCATGACCCATGCATACAACGCAAATCGCAATGTTCACTCAGTACTCAGCACTCAGCACTCAAGACTTGTGATAGGAACACGGGGTAGCAAACTGGCCCTGGCCCAGAGCGAGATGATGGCGGCGGCGCTGCGGGCAGCCCACCCCGGCCTGGAAGTTGAACTCCAGATCATCACCACCAAAGGCGACAAAATTCTGGATGTGGCCCTTTCCGCCGTGGGCGACAAGGGGCTGTTCGTCAAAGAACTGGAAACCGCCCTGCTTGAACATCAGGTAGACCTGGCCGTCCACAGCGGCAAAGATCTGCCCTCGCTCGTGCCCGACGGCCTCACCCTCGCGGCCTTCCCCCCACGGGCCGACGTGCGGGATGTGATTGTAATCAAAGAACTGAGAACCGAGAACCGAGAACCAACAAGCTCAACATCCGGTTCGGCGGTTCCTGGTTCTTGGTTCTCGGTTCTGCCCTCCGGGGCCAGAGTCGGCACCAGTTCGCTGCGGCGGGCAGCCCAGCTGCGGGCCATGCGCCCCGACCTGCTGCTGCTGGATGTGCGCGGCAACGTGGACACGCGCCTGCGCAAGCTGGCCGAAGGGCAGTACGATGCCCTGGTGCTAGCGGCGGCGGGACTCATACGATTGCAGATTGTAGATTGCAGATTGCAGATTAATCACGAGCGGCTGCACGCGGCCATTGGGGATCAGCACCCAGAACTTCAGGTTCTGCCCATCCCGCCGGAGGTGATGTTGCCCGCCGTGGCCCAGGGTGCCCTCGCCATTGAGTGCCGCGCCGACGACGCCGAAACCCAGCGTCTGCTCAGCGTGCTTGACGATGGGCCGACCCGCGTCGCTGTGCTGGCCGAACGGGCCTTTCTGCGGCGGCTGGAAGGCGGCTGCCAGGTACCGATTGCCGCTTACGCTACGCTAGACCGGAGACCGGAGACCGGAGACCGAAGCCAGCAGAATCTCAGATCTCAAATCTCAAATCTCCAACTCCACGGCCTGGTCGCATCGCTGGATGGCAGCCATGTGGTGCGCGGCGACACCAGCGGCAGCCCCGACGAGGCCGAGCGGCTGGGCACGGCGCTGGCCGAACGGCTGCTGGCCGAGGGCGCGGAGCAGATCCTGGCCGAACTGCGGGCAGACGCTTCTGTAGCTGGATGAGGCTAGAAGCTAAACGCAGAGGCGCAGAGGCACGGAGACGCAGAGAACGAATAGCAAAGGAAATAAAGGAAATGAAGGAAATAACAAATTGATGGGCAGAACCATTTCCCTTATTTCCCTCATTTCCTTTGCTCTTCTATAACTCGTAACTCGTAACTCGTAACTGGCGATGGTGCAACTCTCAACTCTCAACTCTCAACTCTCAACTCTCGCTGGCCTTCGCGTCGTCATCACGCGGGCGGAGGGCAGCGCCGAGGGCTTTGCCGAGCGCTTGCGGGCCTGCGGAGCTGAGCCAATCGTCTACCCGGTGCTGGCCTTCGCCCCGCCCGAAGACCCGGCCCTACTCGCCGCCGCCATGCAACGGCTCGCCGCTGGCGACTACAACTGGCTGGTGCTGACCAGTGGACAGGCGGTGAAGGCTATCGCCGACGGGAGACGGGAGACCGAAGACCGGAGCCACACGTCTGGCCTCGGTCTCCCGTCCCCGGTCTCCGGTCACTGCCGCGTTGCAGCCGTTGGTTCCGCCACTGCCGCCGCATGTGCCGAGTTGCTGGGGGTGGCCCCGGCTGCTGTGCCGGAGAAGTTCACCGCCGAGGCGCTGACGGCGGCCCTGGGCACCATGCAGAACCAGCGGGTGCTGCTGCCCAACGCCGACATCGCCCTGCCCACAGCGGAAGAGCGGCTGCGAGCGGCGGGTGCCCTGGTCGATCGGGTGGTGGCCTACCGCACCGTCCCGGCCAGCGGCGGCACGGTGGACATGGCGGCGCTGCTGCGGCAGGGCGCGGTAGACGTAATCACCTTTACCAGCCCTTCGGCGGCCCGCTACTTTGTGGGGCGCATCGGCCCTACCGCCTTAGAGGACGCCCGCCGCTGCACCATCGCATGCATTGGCCCCACCACGGCGGCAGGCACCCGCAATGCCGGGCTAGAACCAACGCTCGTGGCTGAGGTCTCGACGGAAGAGGGACTCATCGCAGCCATGGAGAGAAGTATGAGGTATGAATGATGATGTATGAAATCCGGCTTTTTTACACTTCATACTTCATACTTCATACTTCATACGTTCTGACGAAGGAGAGAAATCGTGAGTAGCTACCCCACCGCCCGCCCGCGCCGCCTGCGCCGCCTGCCAGCGCTGCGCCGCATGGTGCGCGAAACCACCCTCAGCGCCGACAACCTGATTGCGCCGCTGTTTATTCGCCACGGGCGCGAGGTCGTCCGGCCCATCGGCTCGATGCCGGGCCACAGCCAGCTCTCGCCCGACATGGCCGCCCGCGAGGCCGAACAACTGGCCGAACTGGGCATTCCCGCTGTGCTGCTCTTCGGCATTCCGGCGCATAAAGACGCCATCGGCAGCGAGAATTTTGACCCGCAGGGGATTGTGCCACTGGCCATTCAGGCCATCAAGCGGGCAGTGCCGGAGCTGGTGGTGATTTCCGACATGTGCTTTTGCGAATACACCGACCACGGCCACTGCGGCGTGCTCAATAGCCGCCACGCCGACAATTATGTCGAGCAGCTGGGCGAGGGCTACCTGCTGAACGATGAAACGCTCGACCTGCTGGCGAAGGCCTCGGTGGTGCATGCCCAGGCCGGGGCCGACATCATCGCCCCTTCGGGCATGATTGACGGGATGATCGCCACCATCCGCCATGCCCTCGACGATGCGGGCCAGCAGCACACCGTGGTGATGAGCTACGCCGCCAAATATTCCAGCGGCTTCTACGGCCCCTTCCGCGATGCCGCCGAAAGCCCGCCCTCGTTTGGCGACCGCAGCCAGTACCAGATGGATCCGGCCAACACCCGCGAAGCCCTGAAGGAAGTGGCCCTGGACGTAGACGAAGGCGCGGACATGCTGATGGTCAAACCGGCCCTGGCCTATCTCGACATCATCCAGCAGGTCAAGGCCCGCTTCGACCTGCCCCTGGCCGCCTATCAGGTCAGCGGGGAGTACAGCATGGTCAAGGCCGCCGCCGCCAACGGCTGGCTCGACGAACGACGGGTAGCCCTGGAAACGCTTTACAGCATCCGCCGCGCCGGGGCCGATATGATTATTAGTTATTGGGCCAAAGACGCCGTGAAGTGGCTGAAGTGATAGAGATGAGAGATTGGAGATTGGAGATGAGCGACGTACAACGACGAGTGCAAACGATAAAAGAGGCAACATAAAACAGCATTTTCTCTGCGCCTCTGTACCTTTGCGTCTCTGCGTTTCTGTTCGGCCAATCTACAATCTACAATCTGAAATGGAAGTAAGGATGAACGATCTTTTTTTACGAGCTTGCCGCCGGGAGCCAACGGAACGGACGCCAATCTGGTTGATGCGCCAGGCTGGCCGCTACATGTCTGAATATCGGGCCGTGCGCGAACGCTACGGCTTTCTGCAAATGGTGAAAACGCCGGAGGTGGCGACGGAGATCACCCTCCAGCCGGTAAATGCCTTTCCGCTGGATGCCGCCATTATTTTTGCCGATATTCTGCCGCCGCTGGAAGGGCTGGGCCTGCGCCTGACCTACGAAAAGGGTGAGGGGCCGGTGATCCACAACCCCATCCGCACACCGGCAGATGTAAACAATTTACACGACGCCGACCCCCGCGAAACCGTGGCCTACAGCATTGAGGCCGTGCGACTGACAAAGCGGGAACTGTCCGGGCGCATCCCGCTGATTGGCTTTAGCGGCGCACCCTTCACTCTGGCGGCCTACGCCATTGAGGGCGGCGGCAGCAAAGAATACCGCCTCACCAAGCGTTTCATGTACGAGCAGCCTGAAGCATGGCACACGCTCATGGGCAAACTCAGCACCCTCGTCACCGACTATCTGATCGCCCAGATCGAGGCTGGCGCTGACGCCGTGCAACTCTTCGACAGCTGGGCTGGCATCCTCGCCCCTGGCGACTACGCCGAATATGTGCTGCCCTACGTCAAAAAGGTGATTGCAGATTGCAGATTGCAGATTGCAGATTACGCAGTTCGCAGTTCG
>JALONX010000716.1 GCA_025454695.1 Chloroflexaceae bacterium | reverse complement strand
GCTACAGTGTGGATGCCCACTGGCTGGTGCCCCACTTCGAGAAGATGCTCTACGACAATGCCCTGCTGGCCCGCCTGTATGTGGAGGCTCACCAGGCCACCGGCAACCCCTTCTACCGGGTGATTGCCGAGGAGACTCTGGCCTACATGCAGCGCGAGATGCTGCACCCGGCGGGCGGCTTCTACAGCACCCAGGACGCCGACTCACTGGCCCCCAACGGCCACAAGGAAGAGGGCGAATTCTTCGTCTGGACGCCGGAACAGGTGCGCGAAGCCCTGGGCGAAGACGCAGCCCTGTTCTGCACGGTGTATGATGTGAGTCGCCAGGGCAACTTTGAAGGCCGCAACATCCTCAACCTGCCCCGCCCGCTGGCCGAGGTATCCCGCGTCACCGGCGTGCCGGTGGAACGGATTCGAGAGGTCATCCAGCGCGGGCGCGAAAAACTCTTCGCCCTGCGCGAAGGCCGACCCAAGCCAGCCCTTGATGACAAAGTCCTCACCGCCTGGAACGGCATGGCGCTGCGGGCCTTCGCCACGGCTGCCGCCACCTTCGGCGAGGAAGACTATCTGGCGGTGGCACGTCGCAACGCCGATTTCCTGCTTGCCACCATGCGCCGCGCCGATGGCCGCCTGCTGCGCAATTGGAAAGACGATGGCGGTGAGAACCGAGAACCGAGAACCGAGAACCAAGAACCGGGAACTGGTTCATCAATCGTCAATCGTCAATCGTCAATCGTCAATCGTCAATCGTCAATCCCCGCCTTTTTGGAGGACTACGCCCTGCTGGCCGATGGGCTGCTGGCGCTCTACCAGGCCGATGGCGACGAGCGCTGGCTGCGTGAGTCGGTTACGCTGGCCGACGAGATGCTGAACCTTTTCTGGGATGAGGAGCTGGGCGGCTTCTACGATACCGCTCTCGACCAGGAGCAGCTGGTGGTGCGCCCCCGCGATGTGGGCGACAACGCCACGCCTTCGGGCAACTCGGTCGCAACGGAGGTGTTGCTGCGACTAGCCGCCCTCATCGGCAACGACGGTTACCGCCAGCGGGCCGAAACCGTGCTGAGCCGCATGGGCGATGTGCTGAGTCGCTTCCCCCAGGGCTTCGGGCGCATGCTCTGCGCGGCAGATTTCGCCAGCGCCAGCGTGAAGGAAGTGGCCATTGTGGGCCGCCCCGCCAGCGCCGACACGCTGGCCCTGCAACGGGAACTGCTGCACGCCTACCGGCCCCATGTGGTGGTGGCCTACGCCTGGGCTGGCGGCAACGAACCAACGAACGAGGGCGCAACGCACCCCGCAGCCGCCCTGCTGGAAGGGCGCAGCATGGTGGATGGAAAAGCGACTGCCTACGTTTGCCAGAACTTCGCCTGCCAGCTACCGGTGACGGATGCGGAGGGGCTGCGGGCGCAGTTGCGTGAAACGTGAAACGTGAAACGTACTGCGTACTGCGTACTGCGTACTGCGTAGTGCGGACTTTAGTCCGTTGCAACCTTGCAGAGGCCATAACGCGGACTAAAGTCCGCACTACGAAGCGTCATTGACCGCTCATCGTTCATCGTTCATCGCTCATCGTTCACCTGCATGCATTTCCTCCACCTGGTTCAACTCTACCAGCCTGCGCCGAGCGGGGCGGCCCGCTATTTTATTGAGATTGGCGAGCGGCTGGTGCGGGAGGGCCACCGCGTCACCGTCCTCGCCACCGATGCGTTCGACCTGGAACACTTCTGGAGGCGGGGGCGACGCTCCATCCCCGAGCCGGTGGGCGAGCACAACGGCGTGCAGATACGGCGCTTCCCAGCCCGGCGGCTGCCTGGCCCATGGCTGCTCTACCCAATCATCCGCCGCTTGATGGTGGAGGCCAGCCGAGCGGGCCGCCTGAGTCTGCCGCTGCTCTACCGCATGGCCGCCCTGACCCCACGGCTGCCAGCGCTGGAACGCTACCTGCGTGAGTCGCCGGAACTAGCCGATGTGGCCCTGGTGCATAGCACCAACATCACGCTGGATTTTGCGCTGGTGCCCGTGTTGCGCTGGGCCGAACGGCGGCGCGTGCCCCACATCTGCACGCCCTTTGTGCATCTGGGCGAGCCGGGCAATCCGCAGATTTTGCGCTACTACAGCATGCCACACCAGATTGACATGTTGCGCCGCAGCGCCGCCGTCATCACCCAGACTGGGCTGGAACGGCGCTTTCTGGCACAGGCCGGCGTGCCCGACCAGATTATGCACACCATTGGCGTGGGCGTGAACCCGGAGGAGGTGCTGGGCGGCGACGGCGAACGTTTCCGCCGCGAACACAACATCAGCGGCCCCGTGGTGCTGACGATTGGCACTGCCGCCTTTGACAAGGGCACGCCCCATGTGGTGCAGGCCATGCAGCGGCTCTGGGCGCAGGGCGTTGGGGCCACCTGGGTGCAGATTGGCCCGCTGATGGAGCATTTCCAGCAATTCTACGCCGGGCTGCCCGAGGCCGACAAAAACCGCACCCGCCTGCTCGGCTTTGTGCCCGACGGAACCCGCCGCGATGCCCTGGCTGCGGCCAATGTCTTCGTGCTACCTTCGCGCACCGACAGCTTCGGAATTGTGTTTCTGGAGGCCTGGTGCTATGGGGTGCCCGTGGTGGGCGCGGCGGCGGGCGGCGTGCCCGAGGTGATTACGGACGGCACCAACGGCCTGCTGGTGCCATTTGGCGATGTGGCGGCGCTGGCCGGGGCGTTTGGCTGCCTGCTGCACGATGGCGAACTGGCGCGGGCGCTGGGGGCGGCGGGGCGGGCGCGGGTGTTGCGCGAACTCACCTGGGAACAGAAATATGCCCAGGTGCGAGCGGTGTACCAGGCGATGGTGCGCTAATTTTTTTTGCCACAGAGCCTGCCCTGCCGTTCGACAGGCTCACGAACCGCGTTGTCGAAGGGGACACAGAGGGTACAGAGAACCGGAGGTTCAACTGCCCAAAGCAGTTTGTTTGCACCAAAACAGCTTATTTACATGGTATATGCTCTGTGAGTGCATAACAGAGGTGTCATTTCCAGCGGTGGGTGCATACAGCCATTCTTCATCAGTTCCAGCTACTATCGTTGGTGAAGGATGGGGGGATTCTTCACACAGGGCGCATGTCAGCAACGGGGGTTCCTGACATGCGCTTTGTGTTTGCGGCGGATGCGGCCCATCATCATCCCCGAACTATCGCATTCCCGTTGAAATAGTGCAGTGCTAGACCTATCAGCTGCCACGCATACAGCATAACAATACAGGACATCGCTGCTGTGGCAGCTGACAGGTCTTTTCACTGGCCGCAATGATCACTACGCAAACCGCACGTAATCTAACTCGTGTTAACAAAGAATGGCGCTTTCTTAACAATCCTCTATTGCACGGCAGCATAGGCCGTAGTACAATTGTAATACACGAACTTCCGCACATCTACCCACATAGCAGTGAGGTAGGCCATACGAACGAGGTACACGATGGGCCAACATGTCCACGGCAACCAGACTCGCAAGGCCCCTCGCTGCACGAAGTAAGGCTCCAGAACGCGCTGCGTTTCGGGGCTTTTTGTTTTGCGGAGGCTTCGATGCCAGGATGGTAGGCGCTCCCCATGGAGCAACTGCAGGAGGATGACGATGGAGCTTACCTTCAAGAGCCGGAATGGCAAGGTTACTGACCGCCAGCGCCAGCACATTCAAGACAAGCTTGGCAAACTGGAACGCTACCTCGACACGGTCAACAGTGCAACGGTGGAAGTATCAACCGAGCAGCGCCGTGGGGTAGGCGAAGTGCAACGGGTGCAGGTGACGCTGGTGGGCAATCACGGGGTGATTCTGCGGGCCGAGGAACACGCCG
>JALONX010000059.1 GCA_025454695.1 Chloroflexaceae bacterium | reverse complement strand
GCCCGCCCCGGCCACCTGGGCTGCCATGCCCAACCGCCGGACACCGTAGAGGAGTGATAGACTGGTTACCACATTTCTGTTGCCGTTGTCTTCCTCGGTAAACAGAGTCACTTCCACCCTGGGCGGGGCGGCCACCAGCGGCAGGTAGATCACGCTCGTCGCCTGAGGCGGCGTTTCCTGGGCTTGCACCACACTCCTGTTGCCTGCCGTCAGCAACGCGAGAAACACCACACTCACCAGCAGACCGGCATATACACGTCGCATACACATCCTCTTCATCGTGCAAAGTTTGTGGTACTATCCACATGAGTGCAGATTGTAGATTGCAGATTGAACCAGCGTTGTTATGTGGTAGCGTTTTAGTTTGCTCGCTCAACTGATCGGTCAACAGCCATAGCACGTAATTTCCAATCGCTCATCTCCAATCGCTAACCGCTAATTTCCAATCCTCCACCATGCATATTCTTTTGCCGACTGATGTTTTTCCACCGGGCAGCGTGGGCGGGGCCGCCTGGAGCAGCCACACCCTGGCCCGCGCCCTGCTTGGCCGTGGCCACCGCGTCACGGCGATTGTGCCGGTGCAGGGTGCGGCTGGCCTTACCCGCAGCGAGTCCCTCGGCGTGCCGACGCTGCGCTGGGGCTACCGCGCCCCGTCCATCCCGTTTGTTCAGAACTACTTCCGCCACGAACGGCTTTGGCACCCGCTGGCGCGGGTGATTGCAGATTGTAGATTGCAGATTGCAGATTGTTCTGAACAAACACCCCTCCTCATTCATGCACAGCATGTACAAACCACCCCGGCGGCGGTGCTGGCGGGCCAACGGCTGCGGGTACCCGTCGTGGCCACCGTGCGCGACCACTGGCCCTGGGACTATTTCGCCACCGGGCTGCACGGCGACCGGCTGCCCTACCCGCGCAACAGTTGGGCCAGCTTCGCCACCGATCTGCCCGCCCGCCTGGGGCCGTTGCGCGGGACGCTGGCGCTGCCCGCCCTGCCCTACATGCTGGCCCATGTGCGTCGCCGGGCGGCCTACCTGGCCCGCGCCGATGCCGTGGTTGCCCCCAGCCACTACATGGCGCGGCGGCTGGCGCGAATCGTTTCGGCGGGGCGCATCCACATCATCCCCAACGTGGTGGATATGGCGGAAACCGCACGAATCACGGCTACCGCACCAGGGTCGGCGCTCGATGGGCCATTTATGCTCTTTGCTGGAAAGTTGGAACGAAATAAGGGCGCGGGGCTGTTACGCGAGATTTTTCGGGCCTTCGCCAATGAATGGCCCAGGGAACGCATGGACTCATTGCCACGGCTGCTGGTGGCGGGCAATGGTGCCCTGCAAGCGGAGCTGGAACGGGAGCTGGCGGCGCTGAAAATTCCGGCTCGTTTTCTGGCCTGGGTTGAGCACGACGAGGTGCTGCGCCTGATGGCTCGCTGCGAATTGCTGCTGTTTCCTTCGGCCTGGGGCGAGCCACTGACGCGGACGCTGCTGGAAGCCGCCGCCATTGGCGCACCGATCCTGGCCATGCCCACCGGCGGCACCCCCGACATCATCAGCGACGGGGTGAATGGGGCGCTGGCCGCTACCCCGGCCCAGTTTGCTCGCCGCATGGCCGAACTGCTGGCCAACCCCGCCGAGCGCCGCCGCCTGGCCGAAAACGCCCGCCGCGACGCCGAACGGCGCTACGCCGTGGAAGCCGTGGTGCCGCAGGTGGAGGCGCTGTACGAACATCTATTGATGCGGTAAGAACCGAGAACCGAGAACCGAGAACCAAGAGACAACAGGTTACACTACGAACAAAACTGCCCGCGATTCATACTTCACACATCATCATTCATACTTTTCAACGTCCCAGCGTGTTCTGCACTGCGGTGCGGAAGGCGTCGGGGAGCAGGAAGGTGAGGGCGTTGCCGACCCGCAGCAGTGATTCCAGAATCACCGAGGTCTGGATGGTCTGTTCAAGTTCGGGCACGCGAAATGTTACCAGGCCGACTGCTAGAATAGCACAGATCAGTACGCCTTGAATCAGCCCGAGTACTGCGCCCAGGGCCTGGTCGAGCCAGCCGAGAAAGAGCAGGCCGACAAAAATGCGTAGCAGCGAGGCAACCAGGCTGGCGAGCACGCTAACGAATATCAGCACGATAAAAAACCCGAGCACCCCCGCAAACGCTTCGCTGGTGATAAACGAGGTGAGCCACAATGCCACCTCGCCGCCGTAGCGCCCGGCCACCGCAATGCCCACCAGCAGCCCCAGCACCGAGAGAATCTGCCGGATGACGCCCCAATAGAGGCCCAGGGCGGTGGAGACAACCACAATAATCAGTGCAGCCAGGTCGAAGGTATTCATAGCTTACGCCTGCTGGCGTTTCTTTTCGTAGCGCAGCATGCCAGCGATGCTCATTTCACCCCAGCTTTCGGCCACCAGCGCCGCCGGGTTGTCGGCGCTGTAGTGGAGCCAGCGGTTGTTCAACACGGGCACATCTTCTTCGCCTGCTGTCATCGCTTCATGTACCACGTGTACCAGTTCTTCCAATCGCTCCTGGGTGCGGGCCAGAATGGCGTCGCTGTCGTCGTGGGGGCCAAAATGGGTGATGTAGAGGCGGCTGGGCTGCTGCTGCCGCAGGGTGGCAACGGTGGTACGCATGGCTTCCAGGTCGTAGGTGGGCGGCGGCGTGCAAGGGAAGAAGAGGCCGTAGCGATCCATCACCAGGGCGGCGGCATCGCCGATAAACAGGCCACCGCTGCGCCGATCCCAGAACGAGGTGTGGTCGGGCGAATGGCCCGGCGTGGCCTTGGCTTCCAGCACCACATCGCGGCCCAGGTCGAGGCGCAGGTTCTCCGAAGGCAGAATGCGCTCAAGGGGAATGGGCAACATGTCGCCGTGGAGCGGCCAGGCCCGCTCGCCAATCGCCCGCCGGGAACTGGCCATCAGTTTGGTTGGCTCGGCCAGGTGCGGGGCCATGTGGCTGTTGATGTAGATGTTGGCACGGGGCAGGGCCGCGGCCAGGTGGCCCGCCCCACCGGTATGATCCACGTGAATGTGGGTGCAGAGGATGTGCTCAACGGCTTCGGGCGCGATGCCGAGCTGCGCCAGGCCCGCCAGCGTGGCGGCTGCGCTCACCGCCGTGCCGGTTTCAATCAAGGCGACGGACTCACCCTGCACGACGTAGCACGCGCCTACGCCCGGCAACCCCAACAAGTTGTGATCAATGGCGGTAATGTGGCTGTCAACAGTAATCAGTTCCATGCAAAATCCTATACTGTAGCTCTCACAAAGCCTGTCCTGAAGAACTGAAGGGCCGCAAAAGCGCAAAGGGTTTCCACAAGAGCGTCCATCTGCACACCTTTGTGAGCTTTGCGGCTTTGCGAGAGGCTTTTCAGACAAACGTTTCGCCTTTGTGCGATCAAACATTGGGCCATTGTGGCGACTTACTTATCCGACTGCGGGCCAGGGCCACGGCGGCGGCGGCGGGCACGGGCCTGCTGCTGATTACCGTCGGGGCGGGCGGGATTGGAGCGGCTGGGCTGCCCTCGTTGCCCGTCGGCGGGGCGGGCATCGCTGCGCCCGGGCCGCTGCTCGTTGCGGGGGGCGTTGGGGCGGGCCTCAGGTCGGGAATCGGGCCGGGCTTCCGTGCGGAACGAACGCTGCTCGTTGTTTTTTGCCCCAATCGGGCCAGGCCGTCGGCGCGGATTGTTGCCCCCTTCGGATCGTTCACCGCGTGGTTCACCCGTGCGCTGGCCCTCGCGGGGCGGGCGCTCACCGCGTGGTTCACCCGTGCGCTGGCCAGGCATTTCGGGCGGGCGGCGGTTGGCCGGGCGTTCGGGCCGGTTGGCGGGAGCGCTGTAGTCGTCATCGCCGAGCAGCGCTGCAGCCGTGCCACCTGAGTCGTCTTCAAGCATGGCCAGCGCGTCTAGCACATCCTGGTTCTCCATCTCGTCGCGCAAAAAGCGCCGCTCGCCCCGGTCGCGCTGGGGGCGGGGCTGGCGGGCCGCCGGGGTGATACCCTCGGCATTGCGGGAGCGGGCGATTTCGGCTATCTGGTCGGTGGTTTCCTGAATCTGGGCCACGCTGTAGCTTTCCTGCATGCCGCTGCTGGCCAGTTGCACCGTTACCGCCTGCTTGAGGATGTTGAGCGCCACCACCTCGCCCGGCCCGTCGGGGGTTTGCACCCACGCGCCTTTGCGGGGCAGCTCGGCCCGCATTTCCACATACTGTTCATGTTCGTAGGAAAGGCAGCAGAGCAGCCGCCCACACACGCCGCTAATCTTGGCCGGGTTGAGGGGCAAATCCTGGTCTTTGGCCATTTTGATGCTGACGCGGGCGTAGTCGGGCAGAAAGGTGGCGCAGCAGAGCATGCGGCCACATGGGCCAATGCCACCAAGCAGTTTGGCTTCGTCGCGGGGGCCGATCTGCCGCAGCTCAATGCGGCTGCGGAAGGCTCGGGCCAGGTCGCGCACGAGTGCCCGGAAGTCCACCCGTTTCTCGGCGGTGAAGTAGAAGGTGAGCCGTGAGCCGTCGAAACTGTATTCCGCCTTGACGAGACTCATGGGCAAGTTATGCTCGCGCACCTTTTCCAGGCAGCGGGCCAGCGCTTCGTCGTGGCGGCCTTGCAGCACCACCATGCGGTCAAAGTCGGCCTGCACGGCCCGGCGCACCACCGGCTTCAGTTCACCCACAATCTCGTTGTCGGGCACGTCGCGCCGTTCAGAGGCCACTTTGGCCAGTTCCAACCCGCGCACGGTTTCAACAATGACGTGTTCGCCAATCCGCAGGTCAAAATCGGCAGGGTCGAAGTAGTAGACTTTGCCGCTGTCCTTAAATCGAATACCAACAACAATCATAGGCTTTATGGAAATATTGCCACGTGGGCAGATGGTTTGTGTCAATAAGCCCATGATACCATATTGTGCGAGAAACAAAAACGGAGAGGAAAGAACCAGGAACCGGGAGCCAGGAGTCTGATGCTGGAAGGGGAAATAAGGGAAATAAAGGAAATTGCAGCAATGGTACCCAGAACATTTCCCTTATTTCCTTTGTGGCGCACTGCCGGGCGCTCGTCACGTCTGATGCAACGCTTCCCACACCGCTTTCCACTCCGCCAGGCGCACCGTTTCCGCCCTGCGTTCGGGGTCAACCCCGATGGTGGCGAGGGTAGCAATGACCTTGTCGCGCGGGATGGGCTGACCCATGGCGGCCAGGCCGGTGGGCAGGGCGTTGGCGAGCTTTTTGCGCGGCTGCAAAAAGGCGGCCTTGATCACGCGGAAGAGGCTGTCGGCGTCGGTGGGGGGGACGAGGGTGGTGGGGTGTTGCCGCAGGCGCAGCACCGCTGAGTCGACTTTGGGGGCGGGGAGAAAGCTGCTGGCCGGAACGCGGGCCACAATCTCCGGCTCGGCGTAGAACTGCACTGCATGGGCCAGCACGCTCAGGTCGCCGGGTGCGGCGGTGATGCGCTGGGCCACTTCCCACTGCACCAGCACCACCATCAGGCTGGGGGCGGGCGCTGCTTCCAAAAAATGGCGCAACACCGGCGCAGTGATGGCATAGGGCAGGTTGGCGACGACTTTGTAGGATTGTGAGAAAACCGTTGCATTAGCCGTCTGAGGTAGTGCGGACTCTCGGGCAATGGGAGCGGCGTCCCCATCACCCACAACGCCCAGATTTCCTACGCCGCCCACATCTCTGCGTCGCTGCGTCTCTGCGTTTCCGTCCGGCTTGGCATGGTGCGCCGCCAGAATGGCTGCGGGCGGCAGGGTCAGAATATCGCCTTCGACCAGCGTAAAATTGAACCAGCTGGCGAACTCCTCCCGCAGGCGGGCCGCCAGCCGCCGGTCAAGTTCTACCGAAAGCACCTGGCCAGCGAGGTGCAGCAGTTCCCATGTCAGCACGCCCAGGCCGGGGCCAACTTCGATCACGATGTCGGCGGTGGTGAGGTTGGCCGCCTGCACAATAGTGTTCAAGGCGGTGGAGTCGGTGAGGAAGTTCTGGCCCATCCCACGGGATGGGCGCAGATCGAGGCTGCGTAACGCAGCGCGAACACGGGCCGGGGTGAGATAAGGGTTCACGTTTGATGTTCAATGGGCACCACGATCTTCACGGTGGTGCCCTGACCAGGAACAGAATCAGTTTCGGAATAGCCGCCCACCAGCCGGGCACGCTCATCAATGTTCAACAGACCAAACGAACCGCGTTTCTCGTAGGTCTTCATCAGCTTCTTTTTATCGAAGCCCACGCCGTCGTCCTTAATCACGGTTTCGATCATGGAGCCGTTGCGGTTCAGGCGCACCCAGATATGTTTGGCGCGGGCGTGTTTGAGTCCATTATTGATCGCTTCTTGAATAATGTTAAACAGGGTGGCTTCAGTTTTGGTTTCCAGCACCACATCGTCCACGCCGTTGGTTTCCAGAATGATTTTGGTCTCGCCAGTATCCTGCTTAAAGCGCTCCAGATACTGTTCAAGCGTGACTTTGAGTCCCTGCGTTTCCAGCACCAGCGGGCGCAATTCAAACAGCAACGTGCGCACTTCATAGGTGGTGCGCTTGGCCAGGTTGCTCAGTTTGTCCAGCTCTTCAATCACCCGCTCCGGGTCGCGCAGCAGCAGCCGTTTGATAAATTCGATGTTCATGGTGATAGCCGCCAGAGCCTGGGCCGGGCCATCATGTAAATCACGGGCGAGCTGGTGGCGCACTTCTTCTTCTTTCGAGATAAGTTTATTGCGCTCCTGTTTCAGGTCTTCCAGCAGGTGGGCGTTGTGCAGGGCGATAATACCGTAATTGGCCAGGGCGGTGAGCATGTCGAGCTGTTCACCGGCAAAGGCGTTGGGGTGGTCGCTGGCATAGATCGCCACGCCATAGGTGCGCAGCGCCGCCCGCAGCGGAATAAGGCAGGCGGCCCGGCACAGCCGCAACGACTCAATCGTGCGCAGGTCAAGCTCCTGGCTAATGTCGGCGAGCAGGCGTGGGTCGGGCGCACGCAGCAGCTGGGTCAGGCTGCCTCTGCCAATCACGATACGGCGCTGGTCGTCGCTGGGGAAACTCGACAGACCGGCGGCGACATACAACTCGTCCGGCGTGCCGGTGGAAAGCAGCACAAGGCCCACCGAGTAGGGCACCAGCTTGCGGCTCTCGCGCAGCATGGCGTTCAGCACTTCGTTGTAGTCCATCGTCGTCGAGAGCGCATAGGCCACATCGTAGAGCGAGCGCATGTTGTCGCGGTAGGCCTGTGTCTCACGCACGGCGTCTTCGCTTTGCTGCTGGGCCACCACCACCACGTCGCGGTTGTTCTGGCTCCAACGCCCGGCCAGAATACTAGTGAGTAAAGGGAGGATTAACAAGCTACTGCAACGAAGCGCCAATGAGACATTGTCAAGGGTGGAGAGCGGCGTCAGCCCAGGGTCAATCAGGCGACGCCAACCCACAAATGCCACCCCATAGCAGGCAGCGGCAAAGAGGCCAGCAAAGAAGCTCGCCTTTTGCGACATGCGCAGCGCAGCACTCACCAGTGGCAGCAAAAAAAGCGGGTAGAAAATAACCGGGGCTTCGCCGATGAGAAAAACAAGCAGGGCCAGAAAGGCGACATCAAAGAGGTAGCCAAATTTCAGCAGTGAGCTGAGCAATGGCAGCACCAGAGCGATGCTTGCAAGCAGGGCAAAGGCGGCATAGGCCCACAGCGCCAGCACTGCCGGGTCGCTGGCAAGGCCAATCGGCCAGAGTGAGCCGATGGGCAGCAGCAGCGTGAGGCCAAACAGCAACCCAACCACTAGCAAGCGTATCAGGGTGTAAAAGCGGTCACCCCCAAGGGTGCTCCATCGGTCGCGGAAGCTTGCAGGCGCAGACGTAGACATGGTTGACAAAGCCTCCAAGACAGCCTCCATTCCGTATATATGCTACGTAGTACGTAACGTTTGAACGGTTCAAAAGTTACGCGCTACGTAGCATACTGTTGCGGACGTGTTACAGCGTCTTCAGCGTCTCAATCGTGGAGCGCACGGCATCGGCAGATTTTTGCAGCAACGCACGCTCTTCTTCATTCAACGGCAATTCGATGATCTTTTCCACACCACCAGAACCGAGGATGACCGGGACGCCAAAATACATGTCGTTCAGGCCATATTCCCCTTCCAGGTAGGCAGCGCAGGGCAGCACGCGCTTTTTGTCAAGCAGCACCGCTTCCACCATCTGGGCGGTGGCGGCGGCGGGGGCGTAGTAGGCGCTGCCGGTCTTCAGCAGGTTCACAATTTCGCCACCGCCTTTGCGGGCGCGGTCAACAATCGCGTTCAGCCGCTCGGGGGCAATGAACTCGGTGACGGGAATACCGGCGATGGTGGAGAAGCGCGGCAGCGGCACCATTTCGTCGCCGTGGCCGCCCATCAGCATGGCCTGAATGTCTTCCACCGACACACCCGTTTCCATGGCAATAAAGGTACGGTAGCGGGCGCTGTCGAGCACACCGGCCTGGCCAAGCACGCGGTGTTTGGGGAAGCCGCTCGTCTGTTTGGCCACATAGGTCATCGCGTCAAGCGGGTTGTTCACCATAATAATGGTTGCATTGGGCGAGAGGGGTGCTGCCGCGCTAATGCAGGAACGGGTGATGTCGGCATTGACCTTGATCAGGTCTTCGCGGGTCATGCCGGGCTTGCGGGGCGCACCAGATGTCACCACAATAATGTCGGAGTTGGCCGTGTCGGCGTAGGTGTTGGTGCCGACGACGCGCACATCGAAGCCTTCGATCGGGCCAGCCTCATACAGGTCAAGGGCTTTGCCCTGAGGGATGCCCTCGACGATATCAACCAGCACAATGTCGCCAAGTTCTTTGGCGGCCAGCCAGTGGGCCGTGGTAGAACCCACAAAGCCCGCACCGATAATGCTAATCTTCTTGCGCATGATTATCCTCCTGCCGATTCATTTTTTCCAGGGGCGCGATGTGTGCATTGTATCACAAATAAATCTGGCTCTGGTGCAGGTGGCACAACGTTGCGTGGAAGGTAGGCTATCTTCTTTTTTCCGCAGATATGGCCGATGTCCGCGTTGACATGCATACATTGGGTATTTATGTTACGTGGGGATTATATCTACTGGCGTTAGGTCGTGGGCATAGGCTTTGCGCAACTTTTCTAGCACTGCCGCCAGGTCGGGGGGCAATGGCGAAGTGAACTCGCGCCATATGCCATCGCTGGGCAGGGCGAAGCCGAGGCGGTAGGCATGCAAAAATTGCCTGGTGAGTCCAAAGGTCGCCTTTGGTTTGCGCGGGCCGTAGAGCGGGTCGCCCAGCACGGGGCGGCTTTTGTGGGCAAAGTGGACGCGAATCTGGTGGGTGCGCCCGGTTTCCAGCGTGGCCTCGATCAGGGTGTACGAGCCAAGGGCTTCCAGCACGCGGTAGCGGGTGCGGGCCTCGCGCCCACTCTGGATCACCGCCTGGCGCTTGCGGTCGGTGGGGTGGCGGCCAATTGGCAGGTTGATCAGCCCATCCGGCTCCTTAAAGCCGCCGTCCACTACGGCAAGGTAGGCCTTGTGCATGCTGCGCTCGCGTTGCTGTTCGGTGAGCATGCGCCAGGCCCGGTCGTTGCGGGCGACGACGAGCAGGCCCGACGTGTCCTGGTCAATCCGATGGACGATGCCGGGGCGCACGTCGCCGCTGATCTGAATATCGGGGTAGCGGGCCAGCAGGGCGTTCACCAGGGTGCCGTTGGGGTGGCCTGGGGCCGGATGCACCACCATCCCGGCGGGCTTGTCTACCACCACCACGTCGTCATCTTCATACACTACGGTGAGCGGTATTTCCTGGGCCACCAGGTCGGTGGGTTGGGCCAGGGGGCGCACCACCGTCACCACGTCGCCGGGCTGCACCTGGTGGCTGGGCCGGGCGTCGCGCTGGTTGATGCGGATGTGGCCATCCTCAATCAGCTGGCGGGCGTAGGAACGGGACAAATCTTCCACCAGATCGGCTACAAAGCGATCCAGGCGCTCGCCCTTCTGGGCCTCGCCAACGGTGAGTTCAATTGTGGGGCTGGTTTCTGACATGTGCGATTGTGGATTTTGGATTTTAGATTTTGGATTGAACCGACAGAAACGCAGAGGCGCAGAGTTTTTTACGTATTACCCATCACGCATCACGTTTCACGCATCACGTTCCACGTTTCACATATTACCCAGTACGCAGCATGCAGTGCGTTTCACGTTTCACTTTCACGTTTCACGCAGTACGTTTCACGTTTAACTATCGTGAGAATCGGCAATACGGCGTCCGCTGTCGGTCATGCCGGGGTTGGCGCGGTGGGCCGGGGCCGGGGCTTCGGCATCCTGCGTCAACAAATCGCCGAGCAGCGCATCGTCCTGGGGAGGCGACTGAGGCTGTGAGTCCTCTTCAAACAGCAGAAACACCGCCAGCACCAGCACGCCCACGGTCACGGCGCTGTCGGCGAAATTAAAGCGCGGCCACCAGCCCACCGCCAGAAAATCCACCACATAGCCCAGGCGAATACGGTCGAGCACATTGCCGAGGGCACCCCCAAGCACCAGGCCCATGCACACCTGCACCCAGGGGTTGCGGTTGGGCAGGTAGTGGATGTAGGCATACACCGCCCCGGCGCTAATCAGCAGCGAGGTGACGGTGAAGATGGGCGAGGCGTTTTGAAACAGCCCAAAGGCCACGCCGGTGTTGCGCACATACTCCAGGCTAAACCAGTCGCCAATCAACGGGATGGAACGCTGGCCTGGTACCGGCCCAAGCGTGCGCAGAATCCAGAGCTTGCTCGCCTGGTCGGCCACCAGCAGCAGCGTCAGCACCACCGCAGGCACCAGCCAGCGGCGGCTATCGGCGGCACTGCCGGGGGTTGTGCTGGCAGAAGTTGTACTCACGATGCGGCTGCCTGTTCCTGTTTCGACGGTTGCGTATCCAATTGCAGCAGGCGCAGGGCCAGCAGCACCGCCCCCACACAGATGGCGCTATCGGCGATGTTAAACACGGGAAACCAGCCAACCTGAATAAAATCCACCACATAACCCAGGCGAATGCGGTCGGTCAAGTTGCCGAGGGCACCGCTTAAAATCAGGCCCGTTGCCAGCTGCACCAGGCGGTCGCCATTGGGCAAGTGCCGCCAGTAGACATAAGCACCAGCCAGCACAATCGCGCTGGCCTTCACCGCAATCAAGTTGGAGTTGCCGGTGAGCAGGCTAAATGCGATGCCAGTGTTATGCGAGTAGATAAAGCGCAACCAGTCGCCCACCAGGGGAATACTGCGCGTCAGCGTTTCCGGGCCAAGGGTTTGCACAATCCAGAGCTTGGTGGCCTGGTCGGCCAGCAGGCCCAGGGCCGCAATTGCCAGAGGCACCAGCCAGCGTTGGCGCGAACCGTATGTCACAGCTAGGTCTCCCTTCGTTTATTCCACACCCTGTAAATTATAGCGCATCTTGGCCGCCTGCGCCGGGACTCGTGACAAGATGACGTTCGTACTACGTACTACGTATTGCGTAAATGGATGCTGATTTATGCAGTACGTCGTATGAGCCGGTTCTTGGTTCTCCGGTTCTCGGTTCTTGCGGTTCCGCCCTATGCTATAATAAAACCTAACAGCAGTTATGTACACGAATGCAGAGGGGGTAGCATGGAAGTCTCGCACCGGCGACTCAATCGGGTGGATTTGTTGACCGTGAGCGGACGGGTGGATGCAGCGACGGCACCGCAGCTCAAAACCGAAATCGAGAATCTCTTCAACGAAGGCCGCTACCGCATTGTGCTTGACCTGGCTAACCTGGAGTATGTGAGCAGCCCCGGCCTGCGGGTGTTTATCGAAGCCCGCAAAAAAGCCCGCGAGTGGAAAATCACCGACCTCGAAGGTGGTGACATCCGCATTGCGCACCTGCCGCCCCGCGTTAAAGAAGTGTTTGACTTGACCGGGTTTACCTCACTCTTCGAACTCTACGACGACACGGTTGAGGCCGTCGGCTCGTTTTAATGGTTGAGCGGTGGCCGTGGGCGGGCGCACCGGCCCGCCTGTCACGGGCCACCCTTGCCAGGCAACGCTATGCAAAGCATCACGCTCACCGCCGACCTCGACGCCCTGGGGCAGATTAGCGCTTTTATCACCGACGCTGCCGAGCTTTCGGGCCTGGATGAACGGGCCACATGGCAGGTGCAGCTCGCCGTAGACGAAGCGGCTACCAACATTATTCAACACGCCTATGAGCCAGAACGGCCTGGCGACTTGACAGTAGCCTGGGAATGCGATGATAAACGCTTCTGCGTGACCCTGCGTGACCAGGGCCGCCAGTTCAACCCGGAGGCGGTGCCCACGCCTGACATTACATCGTCGCTGGAAGAGCGACAGGTGGGCGGGCTGGGCATTTATCTCATCACTCGCCTGATGGACGAAGTGCGCTTCGCCTTCGACCCCCGCGAAGGCAACCTGCTGACCATGGTGAAATATATTACCGCCGACGAAACACCCGAAGTGACGGTGCTGCCGGTCGCCGGGCGGGTGGATGCCAGCACCGCCCCAAAACTCACGGCCCAGGTGCGTCAGCAGATTGACGCCGGGGCACGCCATGTGCTGCTCGACCTCAACCAGGTCACATTCCTGAGCAGCAGCGGGTTGCGGGCGCTGCTGCTCATTCGCAAGGATTTGATGACCCTCGGCGGGGAACTCCGGTTGGCAGCCCTGCAGCCCCATGTGCAAGAAGTCTTTGTGATCACCGGTTTTACCCAGGTTTTTGCCATTCATCCGACCGAAGATGAAGCGCGGGCAGCATTTGGACAGGGGCGGGCGTGACTCGTGAGCGGCTGCTCATTTTGTATGCTGTGGTGGTGGGTGGAGCGGGCTGGTTTATCCTTTTGCTCACGCCCCAGCCGCCAACCTCCGCCTTTGCGTTGCTGCTGTTTGGCCTGCTGGCCCTGCTGCTCGACGGCCTGAGTTTTCGCGTTCCTCCAACTGACCCCTACAGCATGCGGGGCGTGGCGCTGCTCGGCGCGGCCCTCACCCTTGGCCCTGCCCCTGCCGCCATGCTTGCCGCCACCACCGGGCTGATCTTCGGCCTGGCCCTGCCGTTTGTCTACCGCCGTCCCCGCACGCTCTATGCCCTCATTGCCCGCCCGCTCTTGCGGAGCGGCGTGCTGGCAATGGGCGTGCTCAGCGGTGGCGTGCTAGCCAGCGCCATCAGCGGGTTAGAATTAAACGACCCGCTGTTTACCACTATTGGCAGCCAGCCCTGGTGGCTGTTGCTGGTGTGCATGGTGGCTTGCTACAGCCTGGTGTTGCAGTTTGGCCGCATTGGGCGCGAGCTGCTGCAGGGCGGCAAAAGTGGCGTGCAAACCTGGTGGCGCTCGGCCTGGCGCGTCATTCTGCTGGGCGAAGTGGCTACCCTGCCGCTGGCCGCGCTGCTGGCGGCGATTTTTAGCCAACTCGGGCCGTTCTATTTTCTGCTAGCCGGGCTGGCCCTGCTTGGCACCAGTGCGGTGGTGCGGCGCAGCACCATGAACTACCAGTCGCAGCGCCGTTCGGTGCGCGAACTGGCCCTGTTGAACGAAGTCAGTCGGGCGATTATCCGCAGCCCGCTGGATGCCGAGGCATTGTGCGATCTGGTCTACCGCGAGGCGACCAAAATTGTAGATACCTCCTCATTTCACCTGGGGCTGTTTGAGGGCGACCGCTACACGCTCGTCGTGCGCGTGCAGGATCGGGTGCGCCTGCCGCCGCTTATTGTTACGTTGGAAGCGGGCGACGGCCTGATTGGTTGGATCAAGCAGACCGGGCGCTCGCTGCTGGTGGAAGATTTTGCTAGCGAAATGAGTAGCCTGCCCGCCCGCCCGCGCTACCAGAGCGACCGCCCGCCTCGCTCCG
>JALONX010000715.1 GCA_025454695.1 Chloroflexaceae bacterium | reverse complement strand
CGATTCTTAATGGACATGCGCCCAATCCGCTGCTGGTGGTGATCTCTGGCCCATCGGGGGTGGGGAAAGACTCTGTGCTGATGCGCATGCGCGAGCTGGGCTTTCCATTTCATTTTGTGGTGACAGCAAATAGCAGGCCGCAGCGCCCCGGTGAGATTGATAAGCTCGACTACCATTTTGTGAGTGTTGAGCGGTTTGAAGCGATGATTGCCAACGATGAACTGCTAGAATGGGCCCGAGTGTATGGCAACTACCGGGGCGTGCCCAAGTGGGAGGTGCGCCAGGCTATGGAGAGTGGCCGCGATGTGGTGATGCGGGTGAATGTGGATGGCGCGGCGACGATCAAAACGATCGTGCCTGAAGCGATCTTTATCTTTATCGCTCCTGGCTCGCTCGAAGAGCTGCGCCACCGCCTCACGCTGCGCCGCACCGAGTCGCCCGATGACATGGAGCGGCGGCTGGCAATGGCAGCCCACGAAATGGAGCAGGTGCCCCACTTCAACTATGTGGTGGTGAACCACGAGAACCGCCTCGACGAAGCGGTGGGCCAGATTCGCGCCATCATTATGGCCGAAAAGCAGCGGGTCTTCCCGGCCCGCATTCGCTTGTAGTCGGAACGCGATCCGCGAAGGTCGCGAAGCAGCGTGAAGGTGCTTGCGCACGCTAGCGCATCATTGGAGCGTTGTATTCGTCAGACTTCATCTTGCATACGTTTACTACGAGGAGTTGCTGTGAATATTCAAGACCGGCTTCAGGCTGATATGAAAGAGGCCATGCGCAGTGGCGACAAGCTGCGGCTAGAGGTGATTCGCATGGCGCGGGCAGCTCTGCAAACTGCCCAGCAGGAAGCGGCCAAGCAGGCTTACGATGCTGCTGCTGCCCGCATTCAGGCTCAGTTCCCCAACGATGAAGCGGCCCGCGCCGCCGCCCTGGCTGAAGTTGCGGTTGACCCCCGTGCGCCGCTGGACGATGCGACCCAGGAAGCGGCAATTGCAAAGGAGATCAAGCGCCGCCGCGATGCTGCCGACGTGTACCGCAAAGCCGGGCGGGAAGATCGGGCGACGACCGAGGAGCAGGAGGCAACGATTCTGGAAGCTTACCTGCCCAAACAGCTGTCCGCCGACGAGCTGCGGCCCGAGGTTGGCGCGATCATTGCTGAATTAGGCTTAAGCGGCCCTGCGTCTATGGGCAAGCTCATGCCCGTGCTGTTGGAGCGCTTTAAGGGCCGGGCCGAGGGCCGCACCCTGAGCCAGGTGGCAAAGGAACTGCTGGCAGGGTAGCTGTTTCCCGCCGCGATGCCGCGCATGTGACACGATGGTGGCTAGCTGCCAACTGCTACCTGCCAATCCTTCGATAAACTCAGGGCGGGCTGCTAACTGCCAATTGCCAACTGCTAATTACCAACTGCTAACTGCTAACTGCTAACCGCACCTATGTTACGTCGCTACTGGCCTTTTAGCCTGTTGCAAAGCCGTTCGTTGCGCACGGCGAAGGGTAATCGCCGTGCGCAGCGCCTGGGCATGGTGCTGGAAGGGCTGCTGCTCATGCTGGGCTTCTGGGCAGCCCTTATCTTGCGCCTGCCCGATAACTACAACCTTGAGGTAGGCAGGCCTAGTGCCTATAACATTGTTGCCCCCAGTAGCGTTGAATTCATCAGCACGGTGCGCACCAACGAACGCCGTTCTCAGGTCGAGAACCAGCCCAGCAATGTTGTGTACACCACCGATCGCAGTCTCCCCCTTCAGCAACGCACGCAGCTCGACCAGTTGCTCGCCACCGTGAGCCAGGTGCGCAACGACCCGCTGTTGAGCCAGAACGAGCGCATCACCCGGCTGGTAAACCTGCCCAGTGCCAGTGTTGCCGTTACGCCAGAGTTGGCCGAGCGTGTGGTGAAACTCGATGACGACACATGGAATAGCATCCGGGTGCAGTCGCTCGCGCTCTACGACCGGGCACTGGCCGACACCAACTACACCCTTGACCAGGAACGTCTGAAACAGGTTCGTGATCTCTCGTTGCCCTATTGGGCCAGCACGGTGGCCCGCACACCGGAAACGGTGGACATGCTGGTCTTCTTTACAACATCTTTTTTGAAGGTGAATAGCGTGGTGGACGAAGCGGCGACCGAGGCACAGCGCGAACAGGCCCGCGCTGCGGTTGAGCCGGTGAAACTCACGGTGCAGCAGGGCGAAAGCATCATCCGCGAGGGCGAAATTGTCACCCCCGAGACGATTGAAAAGCTGGAAGCAACTGGCGAGGTCTCCCGCAGCCTCAACTGGTATGCCATTGGCGGGCGCGGGCTGCTGGCGGGGCTGCTGGCGCTGGCTTTTATGCTCTACCTGCGCTTTTTTCAGCCCGAAGTCGTTCAGCAGTTGCGTTCGCTGCTGGTGCTGGTGTTGTTGATGGTGACAACAGCCCTGGGCGCTCGGCTGCTGTTTCCCCTGGTGGAAAGCTACACCTACGCCTTTCCGCTGGCTACGCTGGCGCTGGTGCTGACGGTGGTGTATAACGGACGGCTAGCGTTGGCGGGCACGGTGCTGCTGGCGGTAGTGATTGGTTTAATTGACAATAACAACGCCCCCTTGATGGTGACGTTGATGCTTGGCAGCACTGCCGGGGTGCTGGTAGCTCGCCAGGCCGAACGCTTGCGCACCTTTCTGCTGGCGGGGCTGGCGGTGGGGCTGGCCACGATTGTGGTTCAATTGGGTTTCTGGCTAACCAGCATTGGCACCTTTGGTATGGAAGATGCCCTGCGCACCGTGCTGCCACTACTGGCGGCGGGCCTGGTTAACGGCGTGCTTTCGGCGGTGCTGGCGTTGGGTTTGTTTAACCTGGTGGGCCAAGCCGCTGGCGTTGTTACGGTGCTGCAACTGATGGAGCTGGCCCACCCCAACCAGCCCCTGCTGCGTAAGCTGATGCAAGAAGCCCCCGGCACCTACTACCACAGCGTAGCCGTGGGCAACCTGGCCGAGGCGGCGGCGGAGGCGGTGGGCGCCGATGCGTTGCTGCTGCGGGTGGCGGCCTACTACCACGACATTGGCAAAACCATTCGGCCCTACTTTTTTACCGACAACCAGACCGGGCGCGAAAACATCCACAACGATCTTGACCCTCGTATCAGCGCCCAGATCATCGTTGACCATGTGCGCGAAGGCATCAAAATGGCCCGCAGCGCCGGGTTGCCGCCGCAAATTGTGGATTTTATCGCCTCACACCACGGCACCCACCTGATCAAGCACTTCTACCAGCAGGCCTTACAAAAACACGATAGCGTCAATATCAGCGATTTTCGCTACCCTGGCCCCAAACCGGTCACCCGTGAGCAGGGCATTTTGATGCTAGCCGACTCGGTGGAAGCGACGGTGCGTTCCAAAGCCCAGAATGGCAAACTGCTGCCCACCCGCAGCGGCGAAACCGCCTACGTCAATGGTAACGGCGCTATGGGTTCCTCCACCGTGGAAGAGCTGATCGCCTCGATTATTGATGAACGGGTACGCGACGGTCAACTGGACGAAACCCCGCTGACCCTGCGCGACCTGGTGCTGATCCGCCAGACATTCGTCACCAGCCTGCAAAGCATCTACCACCCCCGGGTAGACTACTCGCCGCAAGGCGTTGCAAGGTGAAACGTCATGCGTACTGCGTAAAGGCTGAAGGTTGAAGGCTAAAGGCTGAAGGCTGAAGGCTGAAGGCTGAAGGCTGAAGGCTGAAGGCTGCTCAATCGGTCACCCGGTCACCCGGTCATCTGTCTCCGGTCGCCCGTCTCCGGTCGCCCGTCTCCGGTCGCCCGTCTCCGGTCAATCGCCAATCTCCAATCGCTGAGTACGGGTCGTAATTCGCAGCTGTT
>JALONX010000058.1 GCA_025454695.1 Chloroflexaceae bacterium | reverse complement strand
CAGGCCGAAGCAAAGGCCCGCGCCGAAGCCGAAGCCCGCGCCCAGGCCGAAGCAAAGGCCCGCGCTGAAGCCGAAGCCCGCGCCCAGGCCGAAGCAAAGGCCCGCGCTGAAGCCGAAGCCCGCGCCGCCGAACTCGCCGCCCGCCTGCGGGCGCTAGAAGCGCAACAGGGCCAGGGAGAATGACAAGCGGCAAAACGCAGAGACGCAAAGGTGCAGAGGCGCAGAGACAGTAAAGGGGTGACAGGCTTCATTCTGTCACCCCCTCATCTTGTCATCTTGTCACTGTCAGGCTTTGCGGAAGCTAAAGCCCCCACCCTGCACATCCACCAGCACGGTGTCGCCTTCGCGGAACTCGTTTTGCAGCAGCTTGAGCGCCAGCGGGTTTTGAATGCGCTGCTGGATCACCCGCTTGAGCGGACGTGCGCCATACACCGGGTCGTAGCCCTCGTCGCCAAGCTGGTTCCGCGCTGCCTCAGTCAGTTCCAGGCCAATCTTGCGGTCAGTCAGCAGCCCCCGCAGCCGCCCCAGCTGAATCTCGACAATCTCGCCGATCTGCGCCCGGCTTAGCGGGCGGAAGACGATCACTTCGTCAATCCGGTTGAGGAACTCAGGCCGGAACGATGAGCGCAGCTCTTCCATCACCTCGGCTCGGATCTCGTCCTGGTCTTCGCCTTCGCGGGTCAGCTCCATAATGGTGGTGCTGGCGATGTTACTTGTCATAATCACCACCACGTTTTTGAAGTTCACTACCCGGCCCTGGCCGTCGGTGAGTCGCCCGTCGTCCAACACTTGCAACAGCACGTTAAACACGTCGGGGTGGGCCTTTTCCACCTCATCGAACAGCACCACGCTGTAGGGCTTGCGCCGCACCGCTTCGGTGAGCTGGCCACCCTCGTCGTAGCCCACGTAGCCGGGGGGCGCACCGATGAGCCGGGCCACGGTGTGCTTCTCCATGTACTCCGACATGTCAATGCGGATCATCGCCCCGTCGTCGTCAAAAAGAAACTCGGCCAGGGCCCGGGCCAGTTCGGTTTTGCCCACGCCGGTCGGCCCCAGGAACAGAAACGACCCCAGCGGGCGGTTCGGGTCTTGCAGGCCAGCCCTGGCCCGCCGCACCGCGTTTGAAACTGCCGCAACCGCCTCTTCCTGACCAATCACGCGCCCGT
The DNA here is from genome assembly GCA_025454695.1 of Chloroflexaceae bacterium. GTDB lineage: Bacteria > Chloroflexota > Chloroflexia > Chloroflexales > Chloroflexaceae > JALONX01. The sequence continues at coordinate 12,750 of JALONX010000058.1, read as the reverse complement.
GGAGGCGTTCCTCCATCTTCACCAGCTTCTCAACCTCGCCCTCCATCAGCTTGCTCACCGGCACGCCCGTCCAGCGGGAGATGATTTGCGCCACGTCCTGCTCGTCCACCTCCTGCTTGAGCATGGCTTTGCCGCCCGCCTTCAAGCGCGACTCGGCCTCGCCCAGCTGTTTTTCCAGCCCGGTCAGCGTGCCATATTTCAGCTCGGCGGCCTTGTTCAGGTCATACTGGCGCTCGGCCTGCTCGATCAAAATGCGAGTCTGATCGATCTGCTCTTTCAGCTGCTGGATGCGCCCCAGCACCTCGCGCTCGCGTTGCAATTGGGCTTCCACCCCGTTGCGCTGCTCACGCAGGTTGGCCAGGTCGCCCTCCAACTTGGCCAGCCGGTCTTTGCTGGCCTGGTCTTTCTCCTTTTTCAGCGCCTCCCGCTCAATCTCAAGCTGCATGGTGCGTCGCTTCAGGTCGTCCAGCTCCTGCGGGTCGCTGGTGATCTCCATGCGCAAACGGGCCGCCGCTTCGTCCACCAGGTCAATCGCCTTGTCGGGCAAAAAGCGGTCGCTGATGTAACGGTCGGACAGGATCGCCGCCGCGACAATTGCCCCGTCGGTGATACGCACGCCGTGGTGAGTCTCGTAGCGCTCCTTCAGGCCACGCAAAATCGAGATCGTATCCTCCACGCTGGGCTGATCCACCACCACCGGCTGGAAGCGCCGTTCCAGGGCGGCATCTTTTTCAATATGCTTGCGATACTCATCCAGCGTGGTGGCCCCCACCAGGCGCAGTTCGCCACGGGCCAGCATGGGCTTAAGCATGTTGCCCGCGTCCATTGCGCCCTCGGCGGCACCAGCTCCCACCACGGTGTGCAACTCATCCACAAACAGAATGATGTCTTCACGGGCCTGAATCTCATTCAGCACCGCCTTAAGGCGCTCCTCGAACTCACCCCGATATTTGGCCCCGGCGATAAGTGCGCCCATGTCCAGGCTCACCACCCGCCGATCCTTGAGCGACTCCGGCACATCGCCACGGACGATGCGCTGGGCCAGCCCTTCGACGATGGCGGTTTTGCCCACGCCCGGCTCGCCAATCAGCACCGGGTTGTTTTTGGTGCGGCGGCTGAGAATCTGAATCACGCGGCGGATCTCTTCGTCACGCCCGATCACCGGGTCGAGCTTGCCTTTGCGGGCCAGGTCGGTCAGGTCGCGGCCATACTGCTCCAGAGCGGCGTAGGTGCCCTCGGGGTTGGGGCTGGTGACGCGCTGGGTGCCACGCACCTCGCGCAGCGCCCCCATCAAGCGGTCACGGGTGAGTCCGGCCTGCTTCAGCACTCGTTCGGTGCCGCCGCCCGCGTTGGCCAGCAGCGACAGCAACAGGTGTTCGGTCGAGACATACTCATCGCCAAACGGTGTCATCTCATCATAGGCCCGCTTGATCACGTTCATCATGCGCTGGCCGAGCTGCACCTGCACCCCGCTGCCGCTCACACGGGGCAGCCGGTTCACCTCTGCGGTGATCTGCTGTTTCATCGCGCCGAGGGCCAGGTTGAGCTTGCCTAGCACCTGGGGCACCACGCCATCGCCCTGGTCGAGCAGAGCTAACAACAAATGCTCCGGCTCTACCTGGCTATTGCCGTTGCGCTCGGCGATATTCTGAGCCGCTACAATTGCTTCGGTAGATTTTTCCGTTAAACGATTGGTATTAAACGACATACAACACTCCTTCCGGGAAGATTTCTGGTTCAATAATACCACCGCTGCATCTATAATGTGTTAGTGGGGTGTTAGATTAATGTTAGCAACTCTCAAACTGCGTACTGCGAACTACGAACTGCGTAACCAGGCATTCATTACTTTTTACGATTAATCGGACAAAAACGCAGAGGCGCAGAGACAGAGAGACGCAAAGACTTTAGATTGCGTTTCACGTTTCACGTTTCACGTTTCACGTTTTACCCGTTATGCTCGAACAGATCAGTGTCATCATTCCCACCAGAAACGAAGCGGCAGTGATTGGGCGTTTTCTGGCGGCGCTACCCGAGGCGGTGGAGCTGGTGGTGGTGGATGCCAGTAGCGATGCGACGCCTGAACTGGTGCGGCAGTTGCGCCCACAGCGCACCATGGTGCTCCGCTCGCTGGCCCACATTGCCGCCGCACGCCAGCTTGGTGCCCAGGCTGCCGGGGGCGCATGGTTGCTCTTCAGCGATGCCGATGTGGCGTTTGCCCCTGGCTATTTTCAGCGCTTGCTGCCCTACCTGGCGGGCGATGCGTTCTACGGCCCCAAGCAAAGTACCGCCGCCCATCGCCTGTACGACGGCTGCTTTAACCAGGGGCAACGGCTGTGCCACACCCTGGGGCTACCAGCAGCCTCCGGTTCAAACATGGCCGTGCGCCGCGAGGTTTTTTTCGCCGTTGGCGGCTTTCGCCCCGATTTACCCGTGAACGAGGATACCGAACTCTTTTTGCGGCTGGCCCACCGGGGCTACCGTGTGCGCTATGCGCCGAGCCTCGCGGTGCAGTCGTTGGATGACCGGCGGCTGCGGCGGGGTGCCCTGCGGAAGATGCTGCACAGTGTGGCCCGTGGGGCGCTCCTTGCGCTGAATCTTCACATCCCCCTCCCCCAACGCTGGCTGCGCCACGACTGGGGCTACTGGCAGGCAAAACGGTGAGATAAGAACCGAGAACCAATGACAAGATGACAAGGTGGAGTCGTACTGCGTGCTGCCTGCTGCCTGCTGCCCGCTGGGTAATTATGACGGGGAAATGAAGGAAATAAAGGAAATGACAAGAGGCTTCCAAGAACGATTTCCCGTATCCCCCGTATTCCCCGTATTTCCTTTGCGCTTTCGTAACTCGCAACTCGTAACTCGTAACTCATAACTTGAACAGGTACTATCCCGCAAGAGGACGATTTCGGGATTGCGCCGCACCCCTGCTCCTGGCGACAATACGGTGATACATCGTAGCCTTCATGCGAAACGAAGTTCGGGGCTATGTTTCAGCCGTTGTCACTGGCCCTTATCTGTAATCCTTCGACAAGCTCAGGACAGGTCTGCAATCTACAACCTGCAATCATCTTACGGGAGCGCACTGGTGGAACATCTGAAACAACACCTTCATCTGGCCCTGGCAGGGCTGATCACGCTGGCAGCCCTGGCCGTCGTCGGCTATGGTCTCTGGCGGGGCGTAGCCGAAACTGCGCCCGCCACCAGCGACCTGCTGACCCCCGCCGCTCTCGACCTGCTGGCGACCCCGCTGCCCACCCCCACACCCCAGCCAACCGCCGCACCGCCCGAAACGATCATCATCTATATCACTGGTGCCGTGACTCGGCCCGATGTCTACGAAGTGCCAAAAAATGCCCGCCTGAAAGATGCAGTGCTTGCTGCGGGTGGACTCACCGATGAGGCCGATAGCGAACGAATCAACATGGCTGCTCGCATCAAGGACGAGCAGCACATCCACATCCCCCGCATGGGTGAAGCAGCCACCACCAGCCCCGCCGCCCCCGGCGCGCAAACAGCGCCTGGTGTAGCCCCGGCTGATGGGCGTCTCAACATTAACCAGGCGACCCGGAGTGAGCTGGAAGAACTGCCCGGGATTGGCGAACGCCTGGCTGAACGCATTGTAGACACACGTACCAGTAATGGGCCTTTTACTTCTTTGGAACAAGTGGCGGAAATTGAGGGCATTAGTGAGGCTTTGATCGATTCGATTCGACCACTGGTGGTGGTAGAATGAGAACCGAGGGAGATGTTACCGTTGCAGGTGGGGCACTGTTCACCGCCTGAAACAAAGGAGCGTGACTCGGTATGCGCCGCACCAAAATTGTTGCCACTCTTGGCCCCGCCACCAATTCGCCGGAACGCATTTCGCGCCTGATCAAAGCCGGGATGAATGTCGCCCGGCTCAACTTTTCGCACGGCAGCCATGCCGACCACGCCGCCCGCATTGACATGGTGCGCCGCTGCGCCTCAGAAGCGGGCAAACACGTCGCTATTCTGCAAGACCTGCAAGGCCCCAAAATTCGCACCGGTTCGCTGCAAAAGGGCCAGCCAGTAGAATTATTGGCGGGCCAGGCCTTCACCATCACCGTTGAACCAATTATCGGAGATGCCCAGCGGGTGAGCACAACCTACCAGATGTTGCCGAAGGACGTGCGTCCTCGCGACCGCATTCTGCTTTCCGACGGATTGATTGAGCTGATGGTTGTTTCTCATACCGAAACCGATGTGGTGACGGAGGTGGTGCATGGTGGCAGGCTCAAGGAACACCAGGGCATCAACCTGCCCGGCGTGCGGGTGAGCGCCCCTGCCGCCACGGAAAAAGATATTGAAGACCTACACTTTGGCCTGGAACAGGGCGTAGATTACATCGCGCTCTCGTTTGTGCGCAAAGCCAGCGACATTGTGTTGGTAAAGGATGTTATTGCAAAAGCTGGCAAAAAAACACCGATCATCGCCAAGATCGAGCGCCCGGAAGCCCTAGATGTGTTGCCCGAGATTCTGGCCGTGACGGACGCAATTATGGTGGCCCGTGGTGACCTGGGGGTGGAAATGCCGCCCGAACGGGTGCCGCTGGTGCAAAAGCAGATTATTGATGCTGCCAATCGTTCGCTCATCCCCGTTATCACCGCCACCCAGATGCTGGAGTCGATGATCCACAACCCCCGCCCCACCCGTGCCGAAGCTAGTGACGTAGCCAATGCCATTCTCGATGGCAGTGACGCGGTGATGCTCAGCGGCGAAACCGCAGCGGGCGACTACCCAATTGAGTCGGTGCAGATGATGGCTCAGATCGCCGATGCGATTGAGGCCACCGGACGGCACTCCGATATTGCGGTGCAGCACTGGGCCATTCCCGAAGTAAAGTCTACGCCCCGCGCCATTGCGGCTGCCGCATGCACCGTGGCTTCCACCTTGCCAGTGCGGGCGATTGCCGTGCTCACCCAGAGCGGCAGCAGCGCCCGCCTGGTTTCGCACTACCGGCCCACGGTGCCCATCATCGCCCTGGCCCCCACCGAAGAAACCTGCCGTCGCATGAGTCTCTTCTGGGGTGTCACAGCGGTACAGATCGAATGGGGCGACCGGCTGGACGAGGTGGAAAAGCAGGTGCAGTTCATTCTGCGCGACCGGGGTCTTGTGCAGCGGGGTGACCTGGTGGTCTTCACCGGCGGCCACCCGGTCTACCGCCACGGCCCAACTAATTTTGTGAAGGTTGTTGAGATCGAGTAAATCAGTTGGCAGTTGGCAGTTGGTAAATAAAACCGTGCCATTGCCGCGTCTCAAAGGAGGTTATCGGCGGCAACCGCTTGCCCTTTGCCTGGCTCAAGGCAAGCCGCAAACTGCTGAACTGCCAACTGCTCAACCCGTAACTCTTTCCATCTTGACACCGCCGCCAGCGGGTGCTACCCTGTAGGCATCGCAGTTGGGAAGTGGATAGCCGTGGTGTATGGCATGATACGTGAAGCGTACTACGTACTGCGCCTGCCCTGAGCGAAGCCGAAGGGTACTGCGTGATACCACAAGAGAAATGAAGGAAATAGTGTGATAACACTCGCAGGCATCTCCCGTATTTCCTTCGTATCCGTGGCTGTTGGATAGTTTGCACTCGTCATTCGTAAATCGTCAATCGTTAATCGTCAATCAGCAGTATGCGTATTGTTTCGCTGCTCCCAAGTACAACTGAGATCGCTTACGCCCTGGGCCTGGGTGATGCACTGGTGGCAGTGACCCACGAGTGCGATTACCCGCCCGACGCCCGCCGTAAGCCTGTCGTTACCAGCAGTGCCCTCGACCATAGCCACGCCAACTCGGCAGAGATTGATGCGGTGGTGAGTGCCCAATTGCGCGACCAGATCTCGATCTATCACCTTGACCATGCCCTGCTGGCGCAACTCAAGCCGACGCTGATTCTGACCCAGGAGCTGTGCGATGTCTGCGCGGTCTCGTTTGCCACCGTGCAGCGAGCCGTGCGCGACCTCGGCGGCGACCCGCGCATTCTTTCGCTGGAACCGACCAGCATGGCCGGGATTTTTGAAACAATTGTCGCCGTGGGTGGTGTGACGGGCCGGGAAGCCGAGGCTGCCGCCCTGGTTGCCAGCTTGAACGCTCGCGTGGCAGCGGTGCAGCAGCACACCAGCGCGGCTAGCGGGCGCCCACGGGTGGCCTGCCTGGAATGGATTGACCCGCCCTTTGGCCCCGGCCACTGGCTGCCAGAGATGATCGAGTTCGCTGGCGGCACGGCGGGCCTGGGCCGCCCCCACCAGCCCTCTACCCGCATCACCTGGGACGATGTGCTGGCCTTTGCGCCAGAGGTAATTGTGCTCACGCCATGTGGTTTTGACCTGGAGCGAACGGTGCTTGAGGCGGAAACGATTCTGCCGACGCGCCCCGGTTGGGCCGATTTGCCAGCGGTGCGCAGCAGGCGCGTCTATGCCGTTGATGGCAACGCCTACTTTAGTCGGCCTGGCCCGCGCATGGTAGACAGCCTGGAACTCCTGGCCAGCCTCGTTCAGCCAGAGCTATGCCCCGGCTGGGGGCCGCAGGATGGAATGCGACACCTTTTTTCGTAGGTCGTGAGGTCTGGCGTTTCACCTGGACTCACGCAATACGGAGTACGAATATGCCGTCATACGAACCGACCATCGCCAGCATTCTGGTTTCCCTTGCCGCCGAATACGATGGCCCGGTTGAAGAGCGCCGCGTGTTTGAGCGGGTGCTGGAGCAGCGCCCCAGCAGCGCAAAAAACCCCTATGCCACCATCCGCGAGCGGTTGCGCTGGGATGGCCCGGCCCTGGGCTGGCTGCGGCTTGACCGCAACCAGCTGGTGCCGCTGCGGGTGGTGCTCCATGGCCTGCGCTTCCGCTGCATCCCTTCCGGCGAAGAGGTGGCCGCCGGGCTGCTGCCGCTGGTGCGCTTGCAACCCTTCATCAGCCTGCGCAACCCGCAGCCGCTGTTGCAAGATAGCAACGGCACCACCCTGACACTGCAGGCCGAAGCAACAGCAGCGGGCCGCCTGCGCAACGATGTAAACCACATGTTGCCTGCAGTGGCCGCCCGCGATTGGTATGCCCACACGGGCTTTGAGCCGGGCGACAGCGTGCTGCTGACGGTGGTAGCCACTGAACCGCTAACGCTACAAATGGTGCGTGAGGCCGCCAGCGACTTCCGCCGCCATGAGGTGCAAACCCAGGAACAGGAGCTGCTTGACGCCATCACGCAGCGGGTTGACCGTTCAAACCTGCCGCTGGTGCCGTGTGATGAACTGGTGCTGCCGATCTTCGCCCGATCCACATGGCGCACCGCCTACCCAGGGCGGCCCTGGCAGCAACTGGTGGCCAGCCACCCCCGCCTGCATCTGGTTGATGGCATTTTTGTGGGCAGCCAGCGTTACGAATTTATTGACGACGGCGAAACCGACATCGAGCGCGAACAGCAGCGCCACCTCGAAACCGCCATTTTGATGATGGAGATTGACGCGCTGCAACACGATGTGCGCCAGAGCCGCCAGACCGACGCCGATGCGGGCCTGTGGGACGGGCAGATTCAGCCGATTGCTTCGGCTTATGGCGAATGGGAAGACCTGAACGAGTCGCTGATGGGCATCTTTGAGGTGCGCGATGACGACGATTTCCTCGACATTGAACGCCTTGAGATGAACGAGTGGGAACTTGGCGACGACTTTCCGCCCGCGTTTGATGACCCGGCACCAGCGGACGAGCCACATGGTGGCATGGACATGGACGACATTCGGCGGCGGCTCTTTTCGGTGCTGACGCCCGCCGAAATTGAGCGCTGGCAGGATGCCCCGCCCGAAGAGGCCGAGATTATCATCGCCCGCCACCTGAACGAATTGCTGGTGAAGCAACCCTCACTCTTTGTCACCCTGGATCTTTCAGCGGGGCCACGCCTGGCCAGCGATCAGGCCCAGGTTGATCAGCCCTTCGACTCACTCTGGCATGATGTGTATGACCTGTGGGACGATGATGATGATGATGACGACTGGGACGACGACTGGAACGACGACCTGGAGCGGCTCTCGCAGGTGTATGAGCGCAGCCTTGAGCTGATGAATGAGTTTCTGGAACACCTGGTGGCCAGTGGCAAAAGCCGCAGCACGGCTCGCTGGCGTACCCGCAGCTTGTGGATTTATGCCGAGTTTCTGGCTTCGCACTACGGGCGCACGCTGGCCGAAGGCGACTATGCCTCGATGGATGAGTGCCTGTTCTACTTCTACCCGCGCAAGGTGGGCAACAGCTCGCCCCGGCAGGCCCGCGAACTCTGCACGGCGGTGAAGCAGTTCTACGCCTTTCTGCGGCAGCGCGGCGACCTGGACGACGACCGCTTTGCCCAGGCTATCTGGCGGCGGCGCGAACAGGCCGCCCGCATGGTGGAACTGTATGAGCGCATCTCCCGCGATGCCCCCGACGCCGACCTGCTGCTCACCCGCCTCTTCGCACCGTATGTGTAATGTAATTTTCACCGCAGAGACGCAGAGAGCACAGAGAGTTCAAATCATTAGCTCTGCGTCCTCTGTGCCTCTGCGGTGCCTAAAACGACCATGTCACTGGAACAAACCCCTTCACAAAAACCAGGCCGCAGTGGACGAATCGCCGTAGTGCTGCTAGTGGCGTTTTGCGTGCTGCTGGCGCTCGTCTTTATTGGCAGTGCCATCAACGCCGAGTCGTTGCGCCCGCTGGTGCCCACGCTTACTCCTACCAGCGGCGCGTTCACAGGCTTTTCTCATCTGTAGCCCGCCGCAACCTGCGGTACAATAGACAGCGGGAGGTGTAGAACTGAGTCCCGGTTCGCCCTCCACGCTGTTGTTGTTGTGCAATTTGCGAAGGAGAACCATGAGCGCCCAGCCTATCTCGATTACTTTTTATTTCGATTACCTTTGCCCCTTTGCCTACCGTACCGTCCAGTGGATCAGCCAGGTGCAAGAGCAGCTTGGCGATGGACTCAGTGTGAACTGGAAGTACTTCTCGCTGGAGCAGATCAACACCCCCGCTGACTCGGACTGGAAGGTGTGGGAGCAGGACGAGGGCTACACCCGGCCCAACGGCAGTCCCGAGTACCGCTCGCTGCTGGCTTTCTGGGCCGCTGAAGCCGTGCGGCAGCAGGGGCCAGCGCTGTTTCTGCGCTTTCACCATGCGCTCTACCACGCTCGCCACCGCGACAAGCTGGACTTTGCCAACCGCGAAGGCATAGCCGCCGTGGCCGCCAGCGTTGGGGTAGACATGGAACGCTTCAACCAGGATTTCCACGACCGAGGCATGCTGGAGGCTCTGCGTGAAAGCCACGAGCAGGCCCGTGCGCAATACCAGGCCTTCGGGGTGCCCACCATCTGCTTCGATGCCGAAAACGCCATCTACTTGAAGCTGATGGAAGTGCCGCCCGCCGACGATGCGGTGGCCCTGTTCCACGAACTGCACCAGAGCATCACCGCCCGGCGCTGGCTGGCCGAGGTGAAACGACCGAATCCGTGATGGGAAACGAAGAGACACAGAGAGGCAGAGACGCAGAGAGGCAGACATGCTACAACCATCCGCTGGCTTCCGTCTCCGGTCTTTGGTCTCCGGTCATAAAGGGGGCGAATGTTGTTCATCGTAGACGGACACGAAGATATTGCCTATAACGTGGTGGTGAACAGGCGCGATTTTCGCCGCAGCGCCCAGGCCACTCGCGAGTTGGAAGGCGAGCCGCACCCAGGCGTGGGCCTCTGCTCGGTCTCGCTGCCCGACCTGCTGGCGGGCAATGTGGGCCTGGTGTTTGGCACCCTGTTCACCCTGCCCGCCAGCGCCGCCGACTCGAGTCTGCCCATGGAGCGTAGCTACCACAACGCCGGGGAAGCCCAGGCCCAGGCCCTGGAACAGCTGGCCGTCTACCGTCAGCTAGCCACTGCCAACGACATCTGCCTGATTCAGAACCAGGCCGACCTGCAAGGGCTGGTGGCCAAGCGGCAGGCGGGCGGGCAAATCCTCGGCATCGTGCTGCTGATGGAGAACGCCGATCCGGTTCGCGAACCCGACGAGGTGGGCTGGTGGTTCGAGCAGGGCATCAGGCTGATTGGCCCGGCCTGGCAGGCCACCCGCTACTGCGGCGGCACGCGCCACCCCGGCCCCCTCACCGCCGCCGGGCGCAAACTGCTGGCCGAGATGGACTCAGCCGGGATGGTGCTCGATGTGAGCCACATGGCGGAGGAGAGCTTCTGGCAAGCGCTCGATTGCTTTCACGGCCCGATCATCGCTTCGCACAGCAACTGCCGCCGCTTCGCCCCGCCGTCCCTGGCCGACCGTCACCTCAGTGACGAAATGATCTGCGCCCTGATCGAGCGCGGGGCGGTGATTGGCACCGTCTCCTTTAACGCCTTTCTCACGCCCGACTACGAGCGGGGCCAACCGAAAGAGAAGGTGGGCCTGGATGCACTGGTACGCCATATTGACCACATCTGCGAGTTGGCAGGCAGTGCTCGCCATGTAGCCCTGGGCAGCGACATAGACGGCGGCTTTGGCAGCAAAAACTTACCCCGTGAACTGGACACCGCCGCTGATTTCCCCCGCATTGGCGAGGCGCTGCGGGCCGCTGGCTACAGCCAGGCCGACACCGACGCCATCCTGGGTGGCAACTGGCTGCGGCTGCTGGAACAGAGCCTGCCCGCGTGACGAAAAGCTTTAACGCAGAGACGCAGAGACGCAGAGACGCAGAAGTGTTGAGTTGTGGGGGGTTGTCGTCACAACACAATAATCCGACAACTCGACAACTCGACAACTCGATAGCTAACTCTCGCCCCGGTCTCCGGTCTTCGGTCTCCAGTCAATCTGGAATGATAACCTACGCTACACCGCGGGATACTGCGCCAGCCACGCCGTCAGCTCGTCAAGCCGGGTAAAGTCGAGCAGAGCCTCGCTAAGTGCCAGGAGTGAGTCGGGGGAAAGCGCAGCAACTCGCCCTTCGATGTCGGCGGTCAACGGGCCGAGCTTGCGGGTGAGTAGGCGCAGCACGAGGTCGCGACGTTCAGCGACCTGGCCTTCCTCATGGCCTTCTTGATAAATCGACTCCTCGATTGGGGAAATAAATTTCACCATGCCCAATTCCTCCATTTCAACCTGCCGCAACCGCAGCTGACTTTCTTGTTTCAGTTCGTCGGGCAATCGCAACAGATAATCCAGAAAGCGAAATAAGGCGCGAATAGTCGCCGCCGAATGCCCCTGTTGCACGATCCGCCGCCAGCGCTCAGCCCGCCGTACCAACCGGGCTTCCAGTTGTCCCCGTGTCGCCTGCGCATCGCGGTGCAGCAGGGTGAGGGCGGCAAACAGTGACGAGCTCGCTTCCAGGTCAGCCTGGGGCAGGTCGAGCAGCTTCACTGTGGGAAATTCCATTGTTTGGCGAAAACCCCACAGACCGTAACTGAACTGACTCGGTCGCCAGAGCGGGTTTTCATCGGCCAGGATGGCCAGGCTAATGACGGCCATGCGCTCCCGGTCATAGATACGGGTATTGTAGCAGAAGATGCGCTCAGGCAGGGTGAGATCGACCTGACTCTGGATTTCAATATGGATCAGCACCAGCAACGGGCTGCCATCACGCCGCGTCACCCGCACCAACTTGTCCACGCGCTGTTTGCCCGTGCGATCCTCCGGGGCCACCTGCTGCAACTCCGTGTCCAGCCACACAATTGGCTGGCTCCAGTCAACGTCGGTGTGGATGGCCGGAAAAAAGAAGGCCAGAAACGCCGGGAAGAACGTTTCCAACGCTTCTTTCCAGGCTGCATCAAAATCCGAAACCACGTGTGTCATATATCCTCCTCTCGTTCTGAGCGCTAGTATAGGCTCCCACATGTCCGTCGTCAACTGAGCTTATCCAACGGCTGTTTTGCTGGTACGTAGAACGAAACACAGCATGAAGCGTGTATAATACTGTCATAAAGTTCATGCTTCACGCTTCACGAATAATGCTCTGGCCCCAGTCTCCGGTCTCCGGTTTCCAGTCTCCGGTCTCCGGTCAATCTGCAATCTGCAATCTGCAATCTGAAATGATAAACTACACCATCTCCATGCTCCAGCCTCACAGCCACCTGTACGATGTGCGGGTGGAGGTGGACGGACTCAGCGCTGGCCACACCGACTTCGTGTTGCCGTCGTGGACGCCCGGTTCCTACATGATCCGCGAGTATGCCCGCCATGTGCAGGAGTTCGCCGCTGAGTCCGACGGGCAGCCCTTGCCCTGGCACAAGGTAGCCAAGGACACCTGGCGGGTAGACCACGGCGACGCCGCCCAGGTCAGCGTGTCGTACCGGGTCTACGCCTATGAACTGACGGTGCGCACTAGCCACTTGGACGATAGCCACGGCTACTTCAACGGGACGACGGTGTTTATGTATGTGCCAGGCCGCACGCACGAGCCGCTGGCGCTGGACATCATCACACCGGCAGGCTGGGATGTGGCCACGGGCCTGGAAACCCGTAGGGGCGCGGTCTACGACCCACCCGCTCCGACTCGATTTTCCTTTCTTGCCCAGGATTACGACGAGCTGGTGGATTGTCCGTGTGAGTGCGGCACCCACCGCCTGCTGACGTTTGAGGTGGAGGGCAAGGCCCATCGCATCGCCATCTGGGGCCGTGGAAACTATGACGAGGAGCGAGTGATTGATGACTCGCGGCGAATGGTCATGTCCAGCAGCAGACTCACCAGGCTGCCCTTGAGGTAGTAGGAAATGCTGCTGTTGTCGCTGTTTTCGTCGGGGCGGTAAAA
>JALONX010000714.1 GCA_025454695.1 Chloroflexaceae bacterium | reverse complement strand
GCCAGGCTGTGTTGCACCGCCCAGAGCAGATCGGGTTCATCGTCTACAAGGAGGATGTGAGGTGAAGCGGACATGTTGATTTCACCGCCAGGAACGCTGAGAGCGCGAAGTATGGGTATACGTAGACCTGATGCACTGGTGGTCGGCCCCATCAGGCATGCTGTGGAAGCGTGATTCCAATGCCTGGTAGCGCTATTGTACCATGGCGGTGTTGCAGGTTCATTACGGGCGAAGCTGGTGTTTGCCCCAGCACCGCCGCGTTTTTCATTGGGGCGAACACCAGCTTCGCCCCTACAGCATTGATGTTTTTATTGTGCATCGCTCATTGTGCATCGTTCATCGTTCATCGTTCTTTGTTGCTGCTTCTCGGTTCCTTGTTACCGTCGGCTGCGCGGTTCGTGCGCTTGCCTGCCCTGAAGCATTAAAGGGTCGAACGGCAGGGCAGGCCCGGTTCTCAGTTCTTGGTTTCATTCTCAACGCTCAATTCTTCATTCTCAATTCCCCTTGACATTGCCTTAACTTCTGGTATACTTGGAAGCGGTTCCACCTTGCACGAAACTCTCTTCGACCAGTGTAGGTCGTTTGTAGTAACGGTTCTACAGTTCACTTCCGAGGCTAGATGAGCGCCACCATCCGTGATGTCGCCCGCCGTGCCGGTGTCGGTTTAGGCACCGTTTCGCGCGTGCTGAACAACAGCCCCCTGGTGAGTGATGCCACGCGCCAACGGGTGCTGGATGTGATTGCCGAACTGGACTATGCCCCGAGCCATGTGGCCCGCAACCTCTCGCTGGGCCGCACCCAGACGATTGCCGCCATTGCGCCCTTTTTCACCCGGCCCTCGGTGGTGGAACGGCTGCGCGGGGCCGAGGCAACCCTGGCTGGCAGCCCCTACGACCTGGTGGTGTTTAATGTGGAAAGTGTGGAACGGCGCAACAGTTGTCTCCAAACCGTGCCCCGGCGTGACCGCTACGATGGCCTGTTGCTGATTTCGCTGGCCCCCCAACCTGCTGAAGTAGCCGCCATGCGTAGCGCCGGGGTGCCGGTGGTGGTGATTGACAAAACCGTGCCCGACCTGCCATGCGTAACGATTGATGACCAGGCTGGCGGCCACATGGCAACCTACCACCTGATCAACCTGGGGCACCGCCGCATTGCCTACCTGAGCGACCCGTTGCGCGACCCACTCAATTTTGAGTTCACCAGTAGCCAGGATCGCTATCTGGGTTATCGTAAGGCGCTGGCGAACGCTGGCATTTCTTTTCGTGATGATTACCACGTAAGTGGCCCCCACGACCGCTATGAAGCACGGGTGCTGGCACAACGCCTGCTAGCTATGGATGAACCACCAACCGCCATTTTTGCCGCCAGTGATACCCAGGCCATGGGTGTGTTAGAAGCCGCCCGCGATTGCAGGCTCCGTGTGCCCCACGATCTTTCTGTGATTGGCTTTGATGATATTGATGTAGCGGCGTATCTGAATCTAACCACCATCCGCCAGCCGCTTTTTGAAACCGGGGCGCGGGGGGTGGAAATGCTCCTGACGATGTTAGAAAACCCCGACAGGACGCACAGCAACGAACGCCTTCCGGTAAGCCTGGTGGTGCGGGGCACCACGGCTCCAGTTGCCGGGTAGCAGTTGGCAAGTAGCAGTTGGCAGTTGGCAGTTAACTTGTCTTCGTAATTCAGTTCAATCTACAATCTGCAATCTACAATCCAGAAAGGGGGTGGTCACAGCACGTAAACCGGAAGTTGATGTTGCCGGTCGCTTTCATCAGGTGGCGCTGTTTGCCACAGTAATTCAATGGAGGATAGGAACAATGGCCCGTAAATCATCGTTTGTGACGCTGATGCTCGTGTTGACGCTGTTTGTAGCGGCGTGTGGTGGCCAGCAAGCCGCTGCACCGACTCAGGCTCCCGCTGCCGCAACGGCGGCCCCTGCGGCAACCACCCCGCCCGCCCCCACAGCGGCCCCGGCTGCCACCGCGGCGGCTACGGCGGCCCCGGCTGCCACCGCGGCGGCTACGGCGGCTCCGCCTGCTACTGGCGGCTCGTCGCTGGCCACGCTGGAGCAGAATGCGGCCAATGTCAGCCAGGAACTGGCTGATGCCTTCGCTGGCAAGTTCACCGGCACCAGTGTGACCATGACCGGCCCCTTCACCGGTGAAGATGCCAACAAGTTCAACGACGCCGTGAAGGAGTTCGAGGACAAGACCGGTATTGACATTCAGTACGAAGGCTCGAAAGAGTTCGAGGCGACCATCTCCGCCCGTGTGGACGGTGGCAACCCGCCCGACATTGCCGATTTTCCCCAGCCGGGCCTGGCGGCCAGCTTTGCCCGCAGCGGCAAGATTATTGACGTTACCACATACATCAAGACCGACTGGCTACAGCAGAACTACACCCAGAGCTACCTGGACATTGCCACTCTGGCAGGCCCCAACGGCGACATTATGGCTGGCGTGTGGCACCGGGCCTTCCCCAAGAGCCTGGTCTGGTATCCCAAAGCTGCCTTTGACGAAGCTGGCTACGAAATTCCCCAGACATGGGAAGAGATGACGGCCCTGATGGATCAGATTGTTGCCGACGGTGACACGCCCTGGTGCATCGGCATTGAGTCGGGCGCTGCCACTGGCTGGGCCGCCACCGACTGGACGGAAGATGCCATGCTGCGTACCACCAGCCTGGAGAATTACGACCGCTGGGTTGCTGGTGAACTGGCCTTTACCGACCCGATCGTGAAAAACGCCGTGCAGCAGTGGTCGAGCATCTGGTTCGACGACAAGTATGTCTTTGGTGGGCGGGCCAAGATTGTTACCACCAACTTCGGCGATGCGCCCAAGCCCATGTTCGACAAGCCCGACCCCAAGTGCTGGCTGCACCGCCAGGGTAGCTTCATCACCAGCTTCTTCCCCGAGGATACCGTCGCTGGCACCGACTACGCTGTCTTCTACCTGCCGCCGATTGACCCCCAGTACGGCAAGCCGGTGCTCTTCTCCGGCGACCTGATGGTGGCCTTTGCCGACCGGCCCGAAGTGCGGGCGGTGATGTCCTACTTCAGCTCCGGTGCTTCGGTGGAGAACTGGGTGAAGGCTGGTGGTGCCACGTCGCCTCACAAGGATTCGAGCCTGGAGTGGTATACCAACGAGGTTGACCGCCAGGTGGCCGATGTGTTGCAGCAGGCCGAAAGCGTGCGCTTCGACGCTTCCGACCTGATGCCGGGCGTGGTGGGCGCGGGCACCTTCTGGAAGGGTATGACCGACTACGTCGCCGGGACGGTTGACCTCGACAAGGCCATGGAAGAGATCCAGGCCGGTTGGGCCAACGCCCAGCGCTAGTACGCATATTCACCGCAGAGGACGCAGAGGACGCAGAGAAAATATACATCTTCTCAGTGTACCTCTGCGCCCTCCGCGCCCTCCACGGTAAACAACAACACAACATCCAGGGCCGTAAAGGAGAAGCACAATGGCCAGTGTAAACAAGATTGAACCCCGATCAACGGCGGCGGGTGGTGGCAGCGTTGGCCAGGCATTGGTGGCAGCGCTGGCTCTTGCTGCTACGCTTATTGTCATCTGGGGCGGCTTTGTCTTTCTACGTGACAGTCAAGCAACCATCCCGAAATGGCTGACCACGATTATTGCCATCATCTGGGGTGTTGGCGGCGTGGCCGCGCTCTTCTTTTCGGCCAACATGTTGATTGAACAGTTCGGTGACCGGGCCAAAAGCTACCTGCGCCCGTTTGTGTTTGTTGGCCCGGCGGTGTTTATGCTGGGCTGGTTTCTCTTTTTGCCCACCCTGCGCACGCTCTATCTCAGCTTCTTCAACAACGACTCAACCCGGTTTATTGGCCTGGATAACTATGCCTTT
>JALONX010000713.1 GCA_025454695.1 Chloroflexaceae bacterium | reverse complement strand
CGTGGTGATTGAAGAGCACGCTGAATGGACAACCGTGGATGGCCAACGGGTGCGCGTGGAAGAGCTGGCCCTCCAGACCTGGCATGAGGGCAAAATCATTCGTGAACGTTTTTTCTATGATCCTGGCCCGCTCACGGGTATTGCGGCAGAGCTGTATCGCATGCACACTATGCCGGTTGAAGAGAATCATTGACAACCGACAGGGCGTTGGATATACTCATACAAACACTTCGTAGCTACTAAATAAGAAAGAGGCTATGGGCGCTCCCAAACCGGTTGTTCAGTCCCGCTCAACGTGGAGCACCCGCGACATCCTGGTCACTGCAATGATTGCGCTCACGCTGGGCCTGGTGCTGGCCGGGGTCAGCTATGTCTACACCGTTGCCCGTAGTGCCCTTGGCCCGGCCATTGGTGGGGCGATCTTCGGGGCCTGGTTCTGCCTCCCTGGCCTGCTGACCATGTACATGCTGCGGCGGCCCGGCGCGGCTTTCCTGGCCCAGGTGCTTGTCGCCTTTGTGCAAATGCCCTTCGATCCAAGCGGCTGGGTCGGTGCAGCGCCCTATCTCGTGAATGGTGTCCTCTGCGAGCTGCCCTTTCTGGTCACCCGCTACCGCCGCTATGGCATGGGTGTGTTTGTCTGCGCTGGCCTGCTGGTCAACATGCTCTTTCTGGCCCTGGGCACGCTGGTCTTTGGCGCGGCTAATTTGAATTGGGCCGTCACCGCCGTCGCGGCAGGCCTGGCCCTGATGACGGGCGTGTTTATTCCCTGGCTGGCGCGACGCCTCGGCGATGCCCTCATCCAGCGGGGCGTGCTCGATCATGTGTCCGCTGCCCCTGCTCCCCCCGAGGCGGGCGATAACCCTAGAGCAGCCCAACCCCATGGCAAACCTGATTGAAATCACCAATCTGAGCGTGGGCTACCCTGGGCGCAAACTTCCAACGCTCCAGGATGTCTCGCTTAGCGTCACGGCTGGCGAAACGGTGCTGCTGCTGGGCGCTTCTGGCTGCGGCAAAAGCACCCTGGCGCTCACGCTCAACGGACTCATTCCACATTCCATTGGCAGCATCACGGCGGGCAGCGTGCATGTAGATAGCCTTGATACGCAGGCAACCGCAGTGGCTGCTTTAGCTCAGCGTGTCGGTATTGTCTTTCAAGACCCGGAGGCGCAGTTTGTGACCCTCACGGTGGAAGACGAACTGCTCTTTGGGCTAGAAAATCTCTGCCTGCCGCCAGCGCAGATGGATGGGCGGGTGGAAACCGCGCTGGCCCAGGTGGGCATGGCCGCCTACCGCCGCCACCCGGTAGATCGGCTGTCTGGCGGGCAGAAGCAGCGCATTGCCCTGGCAGCGCTGCTCGCGCTTGAACCACAGCTGCTGCTCTTCGACGAACCAACGGCCAACCTCGACCCGGTGGGGACTCAGGATGTGTTCAGGCTCATCGCTGAGCGCAAAGCCCAGGGCCAGAACACGATCATCCTGATTGAACACAAGCTTGACGAATTGATCCACCTGGTTGACCGGGTGGTGGTGTTGGGCTTCCAGGGCGCGATCCTCGCCGATGGCCCGCCCCGCAGCGTCTTTCGCGACGACGGGCCGACGTTGATTGACCATGGCATCTGGATGCCACAGGTTTGTCTCCTGGCACACCAGCTGCGTGCCCAGGGCCTTGCGCTCGACCCCTTCCCGGTGACGCTGGATGAGGCGGAGCAGGTGCTGCGTGACGTGCCGGGAGCGCTGGCGACGCATGGTGCGCCGCCCCCAATCCTTCAAACGGACTCAGAACAGGTTGCCAGCCCCCAGGCTGCACCCGCACTTGAGGTGCGCAACCTCTCCTTCCGCTACGGCGCACAGCAGGTGCTGAGCGACATTTCGCTACGGGTGCCGCAGGGCGATTTTTTGGCCCTGGTGGGGGCCAACGGCGCGGGCAAAACGACGCTGGCGCAGCACCTGGTGGGCATTCTGGCCGCGCCGCCCGGCACGGTGTGGCTGCATGGGCAGGATCTGCGCCGTATGCGTGCCCGCGATCTGGCCAAACAGATTGGGTATGTTTTTCAAAACCCGGAACACCAGTTTGTCACCGCCAGCGTTTTTGAAGAGGTGGCCTATGGCCTGCGTGTGCTGGGCCACGCGGAAGCGAGCGTGACCGTCCAGGCCGAGGCCCTGCTGGCCCGCTTTGGGCTTGAGCGCTACGCCCGCGCCAACCCCTTCACCCTGAGCCACGGCGAAAAACGCCGCCTGAGCGTGGCGACGATGCTGGCTATGGGGCAACAAACGCTCATCCTTGATGAGCCGACCTTTGGGCAAGACCAGCGCAATGCCGAGGCCATTATGGCGCTTCTCCGCGACCTGCACAGCGAAGGGCGCACGATCATTATCATTACCCACGACATGGCCCTGGTTGCTGAACACGCCGCCCATGTCGCCGTGATGAACGCGGGCCGCCTGCTTTTCCACGGCGACACGCGGGTCGCCTTCGCCCAGCCGGAGTTGCTACGCCAGGCCCACCTCACGCCGCCGCCCATCGCTCAACTGGCGGCGCGGCTCGCCTGGCAGCAGCCTGGTTGGGCTGGTCTATGCACCATCGCCGACGCGACACGCCGCCTGGTGTCGCTCCTTGATGAGGAGGTTTCATGCAGCGAGCCACAAATTCCATAGACTGGCAGCACTTCGACAGCCGTGTGCTGCTGGCCCTGCGCGGTGCGCCGCAGGCAACCGTGACTGACTAACCCATGCAAAGCTTCTACATCGCCAGCGACTCGTTTCTCCACCGTCTCAACCCACTCAGCAAAGTGCTGGCCACGCTGCCCGCGCTGCTCTTTGTTGCGCTCACGACGGAACCGTGGACGCCGTTGACCTTTATCGTGCTGACGGTGGCGCTCATCCTGGGCCTGGGGCGCATCCCCGTTGGGCGTTTTCTGCGGCTCGCCGCGCCGCTGCTGCTGCTGGTGCTGGGTTTTCTCCTGGTCTATCCGCTGGTGGTGCGCGAGGAACTGGTGCGCAACTCGCCGCTGCTGTTTGAGCTTGGCCCGCTCCGCGTCTACCAGGCTGGAGTCATATTCGGCCTGGCAACCGCGTTGCGCATTTATGCCTTGCTGATGCTCTCGCTGCTCTTCACGCTCACCACCGACGCGAGCGACTTCATTCGTGCCCTGGTGCAACAGTGGCGGCTGCCCTACAAAATTGGCTACGGCGCATTGGCCGCCTTCCGCTTCGTGCCCATGTTGCAGAGCGAGTTGGGGGTTATCCAAGCTGCCCACCGGGTGCGCGGCATCGCCGATGGCAAGGGGCTGCGGGGCACATGGCAACAGATGCAGCGCTATGCCGTGCCGCTGCTGGCCACCGCCATTCGCCGGGCTGAACGCACCGCCCTGGCGATGGACGGGCGGGCCTTTGGCGCGTTCCCAGAGCGCACCTACTACCGGGCGCTGCGCTTCCACCGCCGCGACTACTTCTTCATCGGTGGCTTCTGGCTAGCAAGCGCACTCTCGGTGCTGGTGCTTTGGCAGATGGGGTTATTGGGTTCGCTGGTGTTGTTGCAGCAGGTGTAAACAACCTGACAGCACCCTACGGATGGGTTGTGACTGCTACGAGTCGGTGGGTGTTGAGGATGGCCTGTGCTTCGGCCCGGCCCTCGACGAGATCAACGAACCAGAGCTGAGCGCATTGTGCATGAAACGCTGGGTGCAACCGCTCCTGGCCGAACTTCCCCTCAGGACGCTGTAGGGTCACGCTGCATACACAACGCAGGGAGGTAACGATGGTCACTGATATTCCCATATTTCCAACCCGTGGTGCAGCGCGGCGCAGGTTCTACTTTAACCCCCAGCGCCACTTTCTGACCATCTCCGACGATCTTCAGGCCAACTATTC
>JALONX010000057.1 GCA_025454695.1 Chloroflexaceae bacterium | reverse complement strand
GCGGCGCGGCTGGGGAACTGGGCCAGCAGCGTCGCTTCCGTCTGGGGCTGGGGGTACACCCGCAGGCTCACGGCGGCAATCACGCCCAGGGTGTTGCGGCTGCCCACAAACAGCTTCACCATATCATAGCCGCTGACGTTTTTGACCACCTGGCCGCCAAAGCGCAGCACTGTGCTATCAACCTGCACCACGGTGAGGCCCAGCACCATGTCGCGGGGCAGGCCGTAGCCCAGGCGGCGCGGGCCGTCCCAGCCGTTGGCCACCACCTCGCCGATGGTGGTTGTTTCCGGCAGCGGCCCATCAAGCGGCAGCATCTGGCCGTGGCGGGCCAGCAGCGCCTGCAACGCTGCCAGCGTCATGCCCGCTTCCACGCTAATGGTCAGGTCGTCCGGGTTGTAGTGCAGCACGCGGTTGAGGGCGGCCAGCGAGATTGACCCTTCGACAAGCCCTTCGACAGGCTCAGGGGGGGCCTCAGGGCTGGCGGATTGGCGTTGCCCGTAAGGGCGGCGCGAAGCGCTTTTGACGATTGACGATTGTGCCTGGTCGGTGCTGTAGCTAGTCGTGACGATAGCCCCTGCTGCGTGGGCCGCACGCAGCGCTTCGGAAAGTTCGTCCAGGCTCTGGGGAACGATGAGCGATTGGAGATTGGAGATTGGAGATTGCAGGCTTCGGTCTCCCGTCTCCGGTCTCCCGTCTGCATGCGCCAGCCGCGCCCGGTGGGCCGCCGCCAACGCCAGCGGCGCATGGCCCTTGGGGAACACTTTGGCCGGGTTGAGCGAGTCGTTGGGGTTGAAGATGGCGTAAACGGCGGCCTGGGCTTGCAGTTCGGCCTCGGTAAATATCGTCGCCAGATAGTCCTGCTTTTCCACGCCGATGCCATGCTCGCCGCTGACGGTGCCGCCCTCGGCGATGCTCAGCTTTAGCACCTCGGCGGTGATGGCGTGGGCCTTGTGCGTCTGCTCGGCGTCGGCGGGATCGTAGAGCACCAGCGGGTGCAGGTTGCCGTCGCCCGCATGAAAGACGTTGGCGATGGGCAAGCCGTATTCAGCGCTCAGTCGTTTCACATGGGCCATCATCGCCGGGAGCCGGGTGCGGGGCACCACCGTATCCACCAGGTGGTAGGCCGGGGCAATGGTGTGGAACGAGGCAAAGGCGCTACGGCGGGCCGACCAGAGCCGCTCCTGCTCCTCGGCGCTGGCGGCGGCTTGCAGGCGGATCGCGCCGTGCTGGCGGCAGATGCCAGTAATCTCAGCCAGCATATCGTCCAGCCCCTCTTCCACACCGTCCACCTCGATGATCAGGGCTGCACCCGCTTCTTCTGGCAGACCGGCGTTCTGGGCGCGGTTTACGGCCAGCATCGTCGTGCCGTCCATCACCTCCAGCGCCGTGGGCAGCAAGCCCGCCGCCAGCACCGCACTCACCACTTCGCAGGCGGTCACAATATCGTGGAACAGCGCCAGCACCACCCGGTTGGCTTCGGGCAGGCGGGTAAGTTTCACCATCGCCCGTGTTATGAGTCCAAAGGTGCCCTCGCTGCCAATCACCAGCCCGGTCAGGTCGTAGCCCGCGCTGTCCTGAATGCCGTCGCCCGTCCAGAGCAAGCGCCCATCGTGCATGGCCAGTTCCAGGGCCAGCACATGGTTGGTGGTGACGCCATATTTCATGCAGCGGGGGCCGCCGCTGTTGTTGGCAAAATTGCCGCCCAGCGTACACATCTTCCACGAGGCCGGGTCGGGGGCGAAGAAGTAGCCCAGCGGCTTCAGCCCTTCCGAGAACTCGTAGTTGATCAGGCCGGGCTGCACCAGGGCGCGGCGGTTGGCCACGTCCACCCCTTCCACCTGCTGCATGCGGGCCGTGCCCACCACCACGCCGCCCCGCTTGGGCCGCGCCCCGCCCGCCAGGCCGGTGCCCGCGCCACGGGCCACCAGCGGCAGGCCAGCCGCCAGGGCCAGCCGCACAACCTCCACCACTTCCTCGCCGTCTGCGGGCAACACTGCCACATCCAGGTCGCCCACGTCCACGCCGATCCAGTCGGTGCGGTAGGGCTGTAAGGCATCAGGGTCATCAATTACAGCCTCCGGCGGGAGGATGGCGCGGAGGGCAGCGATGAGTTCGGGCTTTTCCATTGGCTTGCTCCAAATGTGTAATTCCACATTGTGGAATATATTTTTACATATTGTTATGAGTCTACCTGGTAAAACGAGGCTGTGTCAAGAGAAAAAATCCCCGCTTTTGTGGCATGGCGAGGAGCAGCGCCTGATACCAATGCTCCTCGCCCATTGTGAGAGGCTGTCTGAAAAGCTGCTCGCAAAGCCGTAAAGCGCCCAAAGGTGTGCAGATAGATGTGGTTGGGCCAGCCCTTTGCGGCTTTGCGCCTTTGCAAGCGCTAAAAAATGATCTTTTCCGACCGCCTCTGCGTTGTAGAACGGGGCTGCCGGGTCAGGCGGTTGTTTCGCTGGCCAGGGCCACGGCTTCCGGCAAGGGGTGCCATTCGCGAATGGCGTTCAGGGCTGGCCCCATGGCGGCGTTTTCTTCCCGCTCGGTGATCACTTCCACCAGGGCGGGCAGGCCGCGCTCGTTCGATTCGCGCACAGCCCAGGCCAGCGCAGGCTGAATCTGGCCTGGTTCGGTGACGCGAATGGCCAGTGCGCCCATTGCCTCCATCACTTTGCAGTGGTCAATCCCGATGTCGTTGCCGCCCTCGGTTTCGTAGCCCAGGCCCACTTCGTATTTCATGTCATAGGGCAGCTCCGCCATACGAATCAGGCCCATGTAGGCATTGTTGATCATCACCAGTACAAATGGTACCCGGTATTGCACCGCCACGGCGACCTCTTCCATCAGGAACTGAAACGAATAATCGCCCACCACGCCCACCACCTGCTTGTCGGGGCAGCCCAGCTTGGCCCCAGTGCAGGCCGACACTTCCCAGCCCAGCGGCCCGGCCTGGCCGCAGACCATGTAGTGGCGAGGCTTGTAGCTGCGTTGAAACTGTCCCGACCAGATCTGGTAGAGACCGATGGCGGTGACAAACATCGTGTCGGCATCAAAAAAATTGTTCAGTTCGCGGTAGACGCGGGGCGCTTTAATTGGCACGGCATCGAAATCGTCGCGGCGCTGCAAGCTGCCTTTCAACTCCTGCACCCGTGCCACCCAGCCGTTGGACTCACGGGCGGGCGTCATGGCGCGGGCTTCGTCGAGCAGGCCGTGCAGGGCCAGTTTCGCGTCGCTCACAATGCCCAGGTCTGGTTCAAACACGCGCCCAATCTGGGTTGGTTCAATATCAATATGGATAAAGGTGCGTTCGCCCCGGTAGACATCGAGCTTGCCAGTGTGGCGGTCGGCGAAGCGGGCACCCACGGCCAGAATGCAGTCGCTTTCTAGAAAAATGGCGTTGGCAAAACGCTGCTGGGTTTGAATGCCAACAATTCCGGCGTAGAGCGGGTGATCTTCGGGAAACACGCCCTTGCCCATCAGCGTGGGCGTAACGGGGATGTTGAGATATTCTGCCAGCGCGGCCAGTTCCGGGGCGGCGTTGGCCAGCACAATGCCCCCGCCCGCCAGAATCATGGGGCGTTCGGCTGCCAGCAGCAGTTCCACCGCCCGGCGCAGGCGGGCGCGGTTGGGGGCCACGGCGGGCAGTGGCAGTGGCTCATCCAGGGCGGGGTCATACTCAATTTCGGCCTGCTGCACGTCCAGCGGCAGGTCAATCAGCACCGGGCCGGGGCGGCCTTCGCGGGCAACTTGAAATGCTTTGCGGAACATCCAGGGCATCTGGGCCGCTTCTTTCACCTGCACCGCCCATTTGCACACCGGCTTGGCAATCTCCACAATATCCACCGCTTGAAAGGCTTCTTTGTGCAACACGTCGCGGCGCACCTGGCCAGTAATGCAGATGATCGGGATTGAGTCGGCCTGGGCGGTGTAAAGGCCGGTGATCATGTTGGTGCCAGCCGGGCCAGAGGTGCCGATGGAAATGCCGACCTCGCCGGTGGCGCGGGCGTAGCCGTCGGCGGCGTGGGTGCCGCCCTCTTCGTGGCGCACAATCAGGTGCTTGATGGACGAGTTGCGCATGGCGTCGTAAAAGGGCAAAATGGCCGCGCCCGGCACACCAAAGACATATTTCACCCCTTCGCTTTCCAACACCTTCATCACCGCGTCCATCACCTTCATGCGGGGCATAGTTGTTCCTTTCTGTATCGCGGAAATATTTTCCATTTTCAAACTGCCAAAAAAAAGAGCCGTCAGAACGGAGTATGTTAGGATGGCTGCTCGATCGCATGCAGCACCGTCAGCAGCGCCGAATGATCGAGGTCGCCCTGGCCGTTGGCGATCAGGGCGGCAAAACCCTGGCTGGCCAGCCGGGTGAAGGGCAGCGCTGCGCCCGAGCTGGCGGCGGTGTCTAGCACAATGTTCAGGTCTTTCTGGTGCAGCCGGGCCTTAAAGCCCGGTTCAAAGACGCCCCGGGCCATGTTGGGGCCACGCAGTTCTAGCACGCGGTTCTGGGCCAGGCCGCCGCCAAGCACCCGCAGCACAATTTCAGGGTCAACCCCGGCCCGCTGGCCCAATTCCAGCGCTTCGGCCACGGCACCGATAATCACGGCGACGGCGACCTGATTGCAGGCTTTCACCAGTTGCCCGCTGCCGCTGGCACCACAGTGGGTGATGGTTTTGCCCAAGGCGCTCAACAGCGGCTGTGCCCGTTCAAAGGCGGCGCTTTCGCCACCAACCATAATCGAAAGCGTTCCGGCAATCGCGCCTTTGTCGCCGCCGCTCACCGGCGCATCGAGCATGGGCAGGCCGTGACTGGCGGCTTCGGCGGCCAGTTCGCGGGCCACGCCGGGCGCAATCGTGCTCATGTCAATCAGCAGCGTGTCGGGCCTGGCCCCGGCAAAGACCCCATCGGCACCGCGCAGCACCGCCGCCACATCCGGCGAGTCGGGCAGCATGGTGATCACCACATCGCTGCGGGCGGCCAGTTTGCGGGGCGATTGGGCCAGGGCGGCCCCTTCGGCGGCAAGTTCGTCCATTGCCGGGCGCGAGCGGTTGTAGACGATGAGGGGAAAGCCTGCTTTGCGCAGGTTGCGGGCCATCGGTTTGCCCATAATGCCCAGACCAATAAAGCCAATGTTTGTCGTCATGTGTTTCTCCCAATCATGCGATTCTTGCTCAAAAGCTGTCTGAACAGCCGCTCGCAACGGTGCATAGCGCACAACGGTGTGGAGATGGACGTGTTTGCGCCAGTCCTTTGCGGCTTTGCGGCTTTGCGAGAGCTAAAAAGTGACCTTTTCGGACAGCTATTCAGGTTGTGCTGCGGTACGCCACTATTTCGGCATCCAGGCCAGGCTTTCGGCCAGCGGGCCACGGGGGTTATATTCCAGCCCCACATAGCCGTTGTAGCCGCTGGCTTCAATCGCCTCGAAGATAAAGGGGAAGTTCAGTTCGCCTGTGCCGGGCTGGTTGCGCCCCGGCGAGTCGGCGATTTGAATATGGCCCATGCGGGCGCTGTGGTTGCGAATGGTTTCGGTGACATTGCCTTCCATGCGCTGCATGTGGTACACATCGTACTGATAGGCCACATTGGGCATGTCAATCGTGTTGAGAAAGGCCAGGGTGTAGGCGGTGTCGGTGAAGAGGTAGCCGCTGTTCTCCCAGGCGTTGAGCGATTCGACCACGATGGTGATGCCAGCATCGGCGGCCAGTTCTGCGGCCCAGCGCAGGTTTTCGCGCACCCGTTCCAGCTGGCTGGCGCGGGCTTCGTTGGGCAGCCATTTACCGGCCAGGGCGTTGATGCGGCGGCAGCCCAGCTGGTGGGCCAGTTCCAGGGCGGCGGGCACATGGTTGCGGAACGTGGTCTGGTAGGAGGGGTCGTTGAGAAAGCCCCGTTCGCCCGCAGCCAGGTTGCCTGCATCAAAGTTAAACAGGGCCACGGCCAGATCAGCCGCCCGCACCTGGCGCACCAGGGCTGGCAGGTCTTCATTGGTTGGCCACCAGAACTCCACCGCGTTGAAGCCCAGCCGGGCGGCGGCGTCAAAGCGTTCGAGAAACGGTGTTTCCTTCATGGTGATCGAGATGTTGAGGTCAAACCGTAGCATTGGCACCCCTCTCCTATTTTTCCATATTATGAAAACATTTTTTACATCGTGGTTATCATGATACGACATAGAGCCGCAGTTTGTCAATAGGCTGTTTGAAACAGGCGGGGCATGAGCAACGTCAGTTGTACATCCACAGATGACGCAGATGATGCAGATTGTGGCTCACCTGATTTGCGTAAGGGGTTAGTCGCTGACGAGAAAACGGGCCACGGCGCTTTCGTCCCAGGCCAGGCCCGCACCGGGCTCGGTGGAGGGGTGGAGGAAACCGCCTTGCACGGTGGGCGGCGCAGCGAGAATTGGCCCAGCCAGGTCAAGAAATTCGAGCCAGTGGGCAGTGGGGGTAACGGCAAGCAGGTGGGCGCTAAACTCCGGGAAGAGGTGGCTGGACAGCGGGAGGCCCTGGGTTTCGGCCAGGGCTGCCGCCCGCAGCCAGCCGCTCACCCCGCCGATCTTCATCACATCGGGCATGACGAAATCGCTGGCGTTGGCGGCGATGCTGCGGGCCATCTCGTGTGGCCCCCACCAGTTTTCACCGATCTGGATGGGCGTTGCCACCGCACGGGCAATCGCCGCATGGCCTGCATCGTCGTCGGCGCGGGTGGGCTCTTCGATCCATGTGAGTCCCAACTCATCCAGGGCGCGAATCCGCCGGATGGCCTCGGGCACGCTGAGGGTCTGGTTGTAGTCGGCCAGCAGGGCCACGCCTGGCCCCAGTTGCTGGCGCATGGCTTGCACTAGCTCAAGCTCAGCGTCCAGGTGGGGCAGGCCCAGCCGCAGCTTCAGCGCGGTGAACCCGGTGGCGGCCATGGTCTCGGCTTCCTGCAGCAGGGCCGCCCGCTCCATCGAACGGAGGCTGCAATAGGCCGGGATGGGCCGGGCCGGGCCGCCGAGCAGCTGCACCAGCGGCATATTCGCCGCTTTAGCCAGGGCGTCCCAGGCTGCCATGTCAATGCCAGCCATAGCCATGCCAGTGAGTCCCTGTGGCCCCAGCAGCCGGAAGCGGGCCTGAAGCTTCTGTTCGAGCAGGCCAGGCGCAACGGCTTCGCCCACCAGCAACGGCGCAAGGTTCGCCAGCAGCTGGGCGGTTGGCCCCAGCGCCAGCGGCGTGTAGCAGAAGAGGTAGCTAGAGCCGGTAATACCCGCGTTGGTTTCCAGGTCAATCAGCACCAGCGGGGCGCTGGCCACGGTGCCGCTGGCGGTTTGCACCGGCGGCATGAGCGGCACATTCACGGCGCGGGCGCGGAGGTGGTGGATGGTGAGACTCGTTTGGGTCATGTGCGGAGTAGTTCCCTGAAACGTACTGCGTACTGCGTACTGCGTATTCAAAGGCTAAAGGCGGAAGGCGGAAGGCGGAAGGCGGAAGGCTGCGCAATCGATCACCTTGTCACCTTGCCTGCCCTGAGCTTGTCGAAGGGTCATCTTGTCATCTTGTCACCTTGTCATCTTGTCTTCGGTCTCCCGCCTGCCCTGAGGCATCGAAGGGTCTCCGGTCAGCCGCAAGCACTCGTCAATCCCTCTGCGTTTATGCCCCGCGAAACCCCAGTGCCGCGCTGCACTCGTCGGCGGCCTGGCGCACCAGCGGGCCGAGGGCCTGGGCGCGGGCGGGGTTCATGCGGGTGGTGGGGCCAGAGATGCTCAGGGCGGCGATGCAGCGCCCGTTGTGGTCGAAGACGGGCGCGGCCACGCAGCAAACGCCCAGTTCGCGCTCTTCGTCGTCCAGGGCAAAGCCCTGCTGGCTGGCCCGTTCCAGTTCCTGCCGCAGGGCGCTGGGGTTGGTCAGGGTTTTGGGGGTAAACTGTTCCAGCCTGGCGTTCTGCAGGTAGGCATCCAGTTGTTGGGGGCTGAAGCCAGAGAGAATAGCTTTGCCGCCGCCGGTGCAGTAGAGCGGCACCCGCTGGCCCACTTCCGTGAACATGCGCACCAGGCGCGGGCTAGAAACCTGCTCGTTGTAGACACCTTCGCTGCCCTGTAGCACCAGCAGATTGCTGGTCTCCTCGGTGGCGGCGGTGAGGGCGGCCAGCGCCGGGCGGGCCAGCCGGGCCAGGCTGAAGCGGCGGTGCTGGCTGGCCCGTGCGGCAACCTCCAGCAGGCGCGGGCCAGGGCCATACAGCCGCGAGCCTTTGTCTTGCGCGGCGTAGCCCCGGCTCACCAGGCTGGCCAGCAGCCGATGCACCGTGCCCACCGGCAGGTCGAGCCGTTCGCTCAGGTGCGACAGGCTCACATCGTCCCCGGCCTCCGTCAGGGCTTCCAGCAAATCCAGCGTGCGGTCAACCGATTGCACCATAACAGCGTTGCCTATAAA
This sequence comes from Chloroflexaceae bacterium, assembly GCA_025454695.1. Lineage (GTDB taxonomy): Bacteria > Chloroflexota > Chloroflexia > Chloroflexales > Chloroflexaceae > JALONX01. Next base: position 5,554 of record JALONX010000057.1, on the reverse strand, counting down.
AGCGTATACAATAGCAGGGCAACTATAGGCGGGAGATATGGGTTCTGTCAAGTAGGGGTCAGGTTGTTGGCTGTGCGCTCTGGAGCTGTTCAATGACTTTCAGCAGCTGCTCGAAGGTGCGGGCAAACGGGCGATCATCTTTGTATCCGTGGATCAGCACGTTGCGTGCATGCAGGCTGTCCTGAAGTGTCTGGTATTGCTCTTTATCAATAATGCCATAGGCAAACATACTTTTCGTTCACTGAGCCGAGTCCTGCTGCTCAGTGGCAATGCCTTCGGAGCGGGCGATGGTGCGAAGCAGCGCTTCCAGCGCCGACCAGGCGAGCAGAAAGGCTGCTTCGCCATGTTCCTGGGCCGATAGCTGGCGGGCCTCGTGCAGCCGGTAGGTGAAATCGGTCTGATCAAGGGCTGTGGCACCTTTTATAGCCAACGTTGAGGGGTCTTTGGGGTTCGTCACCACCAGTTCAAAACGCCAGTTGGATTTTTCATGCAGCGCAACGGCAACGGCGTCAAGTTCTAGTGTTGCCGCCAACGATTCCTGGGTGCGTACTTCAACCACCACGTTTTCTGCTGCATTCCGCGCCAGCATATCAATCTGGAAAGGAGCAAGAAAATCAGGTAATTGATCGGCACGGGGGCTGAGCAGCACCTCGTAACCGCGCTGGCGATACTCGCGGGCAATTTCACGCAAGCGCTGCTGTTCACGTTCAAGCGGTTGCATTGTCATGAGGGTAACTCCTCGTGGTCTGGCGCGGCATCTATGCGCACGTGCAAAGACTCGTTGCCTCGGCAGAAGCCTTCTGCAAGCACTGGCGACATACCACGAACACGAAAACTACCATTCAAATCGGTTTTGCGGACGTAGGTGTCGGTAATCTGGCGGTCATCGACATAGACAAGGCCATTGAGTGCGTCCTGAATAGGCTTAACCATGTTATCGTTGTCCATTCGCACCATAACGCCGTCGTGATAATATGTGACCATCAGCTTGAGATGCTGCGTCAGGGGCGGTGTGCCAGCAGGCCAGCGTTGTTCGGCTGCACTGCGCACCGTTTGCTGCCAGGCTCGCAAGCGGGTGGCGTGCCGTGTCTGGTGTGAAACCGGCGGTCCGGCAACGATAAATTCAAATGGCAGCATGCGTTTTGACACCGCTGATCTGCAATAGCACGCAACACACAAGCATTATACCATCCGCTGTTGATACGCAAAGGAGCATTGCTCTTAACCCTGGTGATCACTCATTATCGGCACACAAGTTGCACATCCTTGTAACGTTTCCTTCTACACACAATAATCTATGACAAACCCAACCAACGATCCCTTTTGGTACAAAGACGCCATCATCTACGAACTGCATGTGCGGGCCTTTCACGACAGCGACGGCGACGGCATTGGCGACTTTCGCGGACTGACCGAGAAGCTTGACTATCTGCAAGACCTGGGCGTGACGGCGATCTGGATTCTGCCCTTTTACCCCTCGCCGCTGCGGGACGACGGCTACGATATTGCTGACTACACCAGCATCAACCCCATGTATGGCACCATGCGCGATGTGCAAGTGTTTGTGAAGGAGGCCCATCGGCGGGGCTTGAAGGTCATCACCGAACTGGTGTGCAACCACACCTCCGACCAGCACCCCTGGTTCCAACGGGCGCGGCGTGCCCCGCCCGGTAGTCCCGAGCGCAATTTCTATGTCTGGAGCGACACCTACGACAAGTACCGCGACACCCGCATTATCTTTAAGGATTTTGAGACCTCGAACTGGGCCTGGGACTCGGTGGCCAACGCCTACTTCTGGCACCGCTTCTACCGGCACCAGCCCGACCTGAACTTCGACAACCCCCGCGTGCGGGCCGCCATCATCAAGGTGATGGAGTTCTGGCTGAAGCTGGGCGTGGATGGCCTGCGCCTTGACGCCATTCCCTACCTCTACGAGCGCGAGGGCACTGACTGCGAGAACCTGCCGGAGACGCATGGCTATCTGAAGGCCCTACGCCGCCATGTAGACACACACTTCGCTGACCGCATGCTGCTGGCCGAGGCGAACCAGTGGCCCGAGGATTCGGTGGCTTACTTTGGCCAGGGCAAGGGTGACGAGTGCCACATGTCGTTTCACTTCCCGCTGATGCCGCGCCTGTTTATGTCCATCCACCTGGAGGATCGCTTCCCGATACTCGACATTCTGGCCCAGACGCCGCCGATTCCTGAAACATCGCAGTGGGCGCTCTTTTTGCGCAACCACGACGAGCTGACGCTGGAAATGGTGACTGACGAGGAGCGCGACTACATGTATCGCGTTTACGCTAGCGACCCCCAGGCCCGCATTAACCTCGGCATTCGGCGGCGGCTGGCTCCGCTGCTGCAAAACAATCGCCGTCGCATCGAGCTGATGAACGGGCTGCTCTTTTCGCTGCCGGGCACGCCGGTGCTCTACTACGGCGACGAGATCGGCATGGGCGACAACATTTACCTGGGCGACCGCAACGGCGTGCGCACGCCCATGCAGTGGACGCCCGACCGCAATGCGGGCTTTTCGGCGGCCAACCGCCAGCAGCTCTTTCTGCCGGTGATCACCGACCCGGAATACCACTACGAGGCCATCAACGTGGCCACCCAGCAGCGCAACCCCTCGTCGCTGCTCTGGTGGATGAAGCGGCTGATTGCCTTGCGCAAGCGCTACAAGGCCTTTGGTCGCGGCAGCATCGAGTTTTTGCAGCCCGCCAACCGCAAGGTGCTGGCCTTCACCCGCTCCTACGAAGACGAGCGCATTCTGGTGGTGGCCAACCTGTCGCGCTTTGTGCAGGGCGTGGAGCTAGATCTGTCGGCTTTCCGAGGCATGGTGCCGGTGGAGCTGTTCGGGCGGATTGAGTTCCCGCCGGTGCGTGAGGCACCTTACTTCATCACGCTGGGGCCACACGAGTTTTTCTGGTTTGCGCTGGAACCGCAGCGGGCCGAAGTGAGCCTCAGCCCCGGCCAGACTGCGCCCACCGCGCTGCCGGAACTGGCCGTGAGTGGCGTGTGGGAATCTGTGTTTGCGCAGGGCCAGCGGGGGCCACTGGCAGCGTTGCTGCCGGGCTACCTGCGGGCGCGGCGCTGGTTTGGCGGCAAGGGGCGGCGCATTCGCAGCACCACTATTCAAGATGTCATTCCGCTGCCGTTTAATGGTGGTCACGCTCATCTGCTCTTTGCCCAGGTCGAATATCTGGACGGCGACCCCCAGACCTACCTGCTGCCGTTGGCCATTGCCGACGAGGGGCGGGCTGAGCAGCTGCAAGAGGAGTTTCCGCAGGCGGTGATGGCCCGGCTCACCAGGACAGGCGAGCGCAAGGCGGAGGCTGGTGCGGCCAGTTCGGTGGTGCTGTTCGACGCCATGTACGACCCGGCCTTTTGCCGGGCGTTGCTAGAGGCTCTGGCCCACAAACGCTCCTTTGGCGGCGAACGGGGCACGCTGGCGGCGCTGCCGTTGCGGGCGCTGCGGCTGACGCCGACGCAGGTGGCGGCCTTCGAGCCGCGCATTAGCCGGGCGGAACAGAGCAACTCCTCGGCCATTTTTGGCGATCAGTTTATGCTCAAGCTGTTCCGGCGGCTGGACGAAGGCACCAACCCCGAGGTGGAACTGGGCCGCTTTCTCACCGAGCAGGGTACGTTTACCCAAACTTCGCCGCTGCTGGGGCTGTTTGAATACCGCCAGGGGCGCAAAGAACCAGCTGCACTGGCTGTGTTGCAGGGCTTTGTGAAAAACGAGGGCGACGCCTGGGATTACACCCTCGACAGCCTGCGCAGCTACTTTGAGTTTATGGCCAGCGGCGGCGGCGAAACGGGCGAGTCGACCCGCAACCACCTGGCCGCCATGCCCGGAACCGAGGGGCCGCAAACGACGGCGGGGCTGCTGGTGCTCGCGGCGGAGGATTTGCCGCCAGTGGCGCTGGAAACGATTGGCCCCTACCTCCAGGCGGCCCAGCGCATTGGCCAGCGCACGGCGGAACTGCACCTGGCCCTGGCCCAGGGCGACTCGCCCGACTTTGCGCCGGAGCCGTTTAATCCCTTCTACCAGCGTTCGGTCTACCAGTCGCTGCGGGCGCAGGCCCAGCAGGCCATGGCCCTGCTGCGCGATGCACTGCCGCGCCTGCCGGAAGCGGTGCGGCCACAGGCGGAACGGCTGGCCAGCATGGAAGCGGCGCTGATCAACCGCTTTAACCCCTTGCGCACCAGCAAATTCGAGGCGTTGCGCACCCGCATCCACGGCGATTACCACCTGGGGCAGGTGCTGTTTACCGGCGACGATTTTGTGATTATTGACTTTGAGGGTGAACCGGCCCGCTCGCTGCGGGAACGGCGCTTAAAGCGCTCACCGCTGCGGGATGTGGCGGGCATGCTGCGCTCGTTCTACTATGCCGCCGCCACCGCGCTGAGCGGCCAGGTCAACGCTGGCGGCATCCCCCGCGAGGAAGACCGGGCCGTGCTAGAACCGGCGGCGGTGTTCTGGACGCAGTGGGTCTCAGTGGCCTTTCTGCGGGAATACCTGCGGGTGATGGGCGACTCGGCGGTGCTGCCCCGCAACCCAGCGGAGTTGGCCGGGCTGCTGGAAGCGCTGCTGCTTGACAAAGCCGTGTACGAGCTGATCTACGAACTCAACAACCGGCCCGATTGGGTGGCCATCCCGCTGCGCAGCGTGCTCGGCATGGTGGACGGGTGATTTCACCATGGAGGCGCGGAGGTTTTGACTTTAACGCAGAGACGCAGAAACGCAGAGACGCGGAGGTTTTGACTTTAACGCAGAGACGCAGAGATAACAAGCTTACAGCAGTGGAAGTTCGCAACGGAACGTCGTGTCATTCCGACCAGCGGGAGGAATCTGCATTGCTGTCACTGAAGACCCCTCCCTGTGGTCGGGGTGACATGGCAATGCACGGCACCAGAACTTTGTTGACGGACTAATAAAGGAAATAAAGGAAATGATAATGACGCGATGATGCACGGACAATTTCTCTCATTTCCCGTATTTCCTTTGTGTTCGGTTCTCCGCGCCCTCTGCGGTAGAAATGCGGTCTGCGGTGCAACTTTTTGGACTCATTGGCAGTACCATGGGTGAAAGGAGCGTGTGATGCGTTGTCCTGCTTGTGCTGCTGATATTCCTGATGATGCGGTGTTTTGCACCGAGTGTGGAACGCGGCTGCCGGAAGCCAACATTGGCCCGACGCAACGCCTGCCCGAACGCGCCCAGACTTGCCCACGCTGCGATAGCCTGAACCCGCCTGGTGCGGCCTTTTGCGCCACATGCGGCTACGCCTTAAGCGGCGCTGGCCTGCGCCCGCTGGCCGAGCCAGCCACGCCAACCATCGCCCTGCCGCCGCCAGCCCAGTTGCCGGTGCCCGCGCCCCTGCCGCCGCCCACCATGCCCGACACCGATCGCTTGAGCAAAAAGGCGACGCGCCGAGCACGGCGGGCGAACTGGAATGCGTTGAGCGGCGGAGTGTTTTTTATTGGCCTGGCTTTTTTGTTTCTCACTGGCACCTTCTGGCCGGGGATTCTTATCCTGATTGGGGTGGCGGGC
>JALONX010000712.1 GCA_025454695.1 Chloroflexaceae bacterium | reverse complement strand
TCTACCTGACTGGATACCGGATTACTTTGTGCTGCTGAACTTTGAGGGATTTCGGGAGATTATTGACCAGCTTGGCGGCATTGAGGTGAATGTGCCGCAGGCCGTGGACGACCCGTTCTTTCCCACCGACGACTACGGCACCATTCGGGTGCGCTTCGAGCCTGGCCCCCAGTTGATGGACGGTGACCGGGCGCTGACCTACGCCCGCACCCGGCATGCGGATAGCGACTTTGGCCGCACGCAGCGCCAGCAGCAGGTGCTGATGGCCATCTTTGATCGCATTCGCGAACGGGGCCTGCTTGAGCAACTCACCAATATTGACGAATACACCAGCGCCCTGCGCGACTCAATTCGCACCGATATTCCCAAGCCTGTACTGCTTGACCTTGGCCTGTGGGGGCGCGAAATTCAGGCTGACGATGTGCAGCGCCTTGCGATTGACGCCAAGATGATCGTCGCCCTCAACCCGCCCGCCACCTTCGCCGCCCAGCCCCAGGCCCTCAAACGCCTCGTCGGTCAACTCATTGGTGAGCCGGTGGCCCAGACCAAGCGCGATGAGCGGTGAATGCGGATTGGGCGACCGAAGACCGGAGACCGAGGCTAGAAGGCCAATGCAAAACAATATGCAATAGGTCTTAGGAGTTACCAATTGGTAGTTGGCAGTTTGCAATCAAATCAAGTGGGGTTTTTGTGCATTGCATTTGCTAAGCAGCTTAAGGATTTTGTGGCAGCACATTAAACTTCAAGCTTTGAACGTATGATTTACGCTTCGCGTCCGTCAGCTTGAAGGTAATAGTATGTTGGCCAACAAAAGAATTGACTGGAAAGTGAATGTTGGTGAAGTAATAAGCTCTACCCTCCCTTCGCGCTGAAAAGCTTATCATCGTCGAAGTGTCTGTTATCTCAATACTGTTTTCGGCTTCTGGATAAAAGTTAAAACCGGTGTCTTGAACACGGAAGAGTACAGCGATAGTATCACCCTGCTTTGGCTTATGGGTGTCCCACCAGAATTCTGTGATATGAGGCGTGTCAGTATTTTTTGGATGTTCTTCTGGTGGAATATAACGATAGTTTTCAAAAGTCAAGCCAAGCTTGTTCATGATAAGCATTTGAAGGATGTTCTCGGTCATTCCACTTGCGACTTTAGAAGGAAAATCTGCCTTTTTGTAGAAATACCAGGATACAGCTATTGAAGCTACAGTTCCGATGAGGGCACCGAACAGTTGGTTGAGAATTGTGTCAAGAAGTCCCGCAGTCATTACGCCTCTCAAAATACTACATGAACGACATTCTGTTTAAAGTATAGAAGAAAATTCTATCTTTGTGAAGCCTCCATTACACGAATCATATCCTTTTTGTTTGTGGCTCTAAACTTTGATAATTGATACGAGTTACGCGGTGCGGTTGTGGTGCAGTTGCCCTCCAACGCTTCGGCCATCCCGTTGGGGAACACGCTTCAGCGTGTTTCAGGCATTCAGACGCTGAATTCATTCGGTGGCTGACTGGACGTGCGGTACAAACTTCCCACCAAGCAGGTGACCGCGTAACTCGTGTAGTTGACTGTTCCCACTCCTTCATCCTCCCTCTCAGTGGTATAATTGTCACAATATTTCATTTCATACAAACGTGCAGATCGCAGCGAAACTAATCTGTAATCTGCGCTCAGTCAATCTGCAATCCCCGCTATGACCACTGACGACCAGAGCCAGGCCCGCTCCGTTGCCCGTAGCATCGCCATCGCCGCCCTGCTCATTTCGCTGGGCAATGTTGCCAGCCGCCTGCTGGGCCTTGGTCGCCAGTCGGCCATCGCCTTCTTTTTTGGGCGTGGGCTAGAGGTTGATGCCTACACGCTAGCCTGGAACATTCCCAACAACATCTACGAACTGCTGATCAACGGCGCAATCAGTGCGGCGCTGGTGCCGGTGCTAAGCGAGTATGCCGAAGGCGACAAGGAGGAGTTCTGGCGCGTTGTTTCTGGCATTTTCAACATTGCGCTGCTGGTGCTGGGTGCGCTGCTGGCCCTGGCTGCATGGCAGGCTCCCTTTCTCATCGCCCTCCAGGTTGACCCGACGCAAGCTGCGCTGCGCCCACTGGCCACCGAGTTGCTGCGACTGTTGCTACCCGCCGTTTTTGTGATGGGCCTTTCTGGCCTGATGCTGGCCACGCTCTACGCCCGGCGCACCTTTCTGTTCCCGGCTTTTGCTGGCGCGATCTTCAACCTGGGCATTATCATTGGTGCAGCCCTATTTCATCAGCAGCTCGGCGTCACCGCCCTGGCGGTTGGTGCGTTGATCGGGGCGCTCGGTCAGGTCATCATTCAGTCGTTTGGCTTTCGTGGCCTGCGCTATCACGCAACCTTCGGCCTGGATCACCCGGCGGTGCGCCGCATGCTGCTGCTTTATGGCCCGGTGGCGCTTGGCGTGTTTTTCTCCATCGTCGGCACCACCATTGATAGGCGGCTGGCCTCGCAGTTTCCCGCCGCGCCCTCCACCATGTACTACGCCACCACCCTCATCCAGTTTCCCCTCGGCCTCATCGCCTCCGCCGTTTCAATGGCGGTGTTGCCCACGCTTTCGCGCCAGAGCGCTGCTGATGACCGTGAGTCCTTTCGACGCACGCTGGCCATGGGGCTGAAGGTCGTATTGCTGCTGGTGCTGCCCGCTGCGGCGGGGCTGGCGGCACTGGCCAGCCCCATTGTGGCGCTACTCTTCCAGCGGGGCCAGTTTGCCGCCACCGACACGGCGGCCACCGCCCTGGCCCTGCTCTTCTACCTGCCCGGCTTGCCCGCCGCCGCCCTCGATCAGGTGCTGCTCTTCGCCTTCTACGCTCGCAAAAACACCCTGCTGCCAAACATGGTGCAGGGCGCAGCCATCATTTTCTATCTGCTCTCGGCCCTGCCGCTGCTGTTTTTCACCCAGCTGGGCTTTCTGGCCCTGGTGTTGGGGAACTCCGTGCAGTGGATCAGCCACGCCCTGATTCTCTACATGCTGATGCGGCGCGACACCGCGTTTGGCGGGCTACGCCTGGGCGAAGCGGCCCTGAAATCGTTGCTGGCCAGCGCTGGCATGGCCGCCGTGGTCTACGGGGTGGCCCTGGGGTCGGGCGAGTTGCCCCACCTCGCCCAGCTGCTGCTGGCGGGCGGCGTGGGCGTGCTGGTCTACCTGGGCCTGGCCGCAGCCCTGCGGGTGGAAGCCCTCAATTTTTTTGTGGATGCGCTACGCAGCCGCCTCCAACGGGGAAAGGGTTAGGGGTTAGGGGTTAGGGGTTAGCGGTTAGGGGTTAGCGGTTAGGGGTTACGAAGTACGCAGTGTCACTCTGTCACTCTGTCACTCTGTCACCCTGTCACCCTGTCATTCCGTCCCCGGTCTCCCGTCTTCCGTCTCCCGTCTCCCGTCTCTGGTCAATCGTCAATCGTCAATCGTCAATCGTCATCACCCTGTAGCCCGCCGTGTTGATCACCGTGGTCTGGTGGTAGCGGGTTTCGGTGGTGGTGCCAAAGCCGTAGGAAAGGTGAATGTGACCGTGGATGAGGTAGCGCGGCGTGAAGCGCTCCATCAGCGTGAGAAAGGCCCGAAAGCCCTTGTGGGGAAAGTCTGGCCCATTGTGGATGCCCAGGGGTGGCGCGTGGGTCAGCAGCACATCGAGGTAGCGCCCGTGGCGCAGCTTGTTCAGCGCCAGCAGCGGAGCCAGCCGCAGCATGCGCGCCGTCATCTGGGCCTCGGTATACTGGTGTTTGCCCTCTTCGTTGTAGCGGATGCTGCCACCCAGCCCCGCCAGCAGCAGGCCCCGGTGGCACACCGTGCGCCCCTCCAGCGACTCGCAGCCCCGTGGCTCGTGAATGGTCTCGCCGCCACTGGTGATCTCTGGCGTGTCGTGGTTGCCATGCA
>JALONX010000711.1 GCA_025454695.1 Chloroflexaceae bacterium | reverse complement strand
CTTCCTCCCAGCCCATTGCACAGCTTCAAACCACGACCCGTGCGCTAGCCTGGCTGGGAGCGCTGCTGCTGGCTTGCCTGCCGTTCTGGGCGGCGTTTCAGGCCGAACGCAGGCAAGGGCTGCATGTGGGCGATTACGGCGATTGGGCTGTGCTGCGGGGCTGGTACGATCCTGAAATGATCGGCGGCACAATGGGCCGTTGGAGCGGCCCCGGTAGCACACTGCACTTCGCCCCACCCGGCCCCGGCCCAGTGCTGCTGCGACTGCGCCTGGCCGCCCCTGGCCTGGCCAATCTTCCCCAGCCAGTGCAGCTCTCGCCCACCGCCTCGCGCCCACTGACGTTGAGTGTGGGGCCTGAACCACGCCGCTACCTGCTGCTACTGCCCGCCCGTTCGGCCATCGGGCCGCTAGAACTGGAGGTTGCTGGTTCGCTGCAAACGCCACCGGGCGACCCCCGCAGCCTCGGCGTGTTTCTGAGCGACAACGTTTCGCTGACGCGCTTCGCCGCATTTCACATGCCGCTTGCGCCGCTGCTGGCCATGCTGCTGAGCGGGCTGGCCGTGCAGGGCCTGGCGCTGCTGCTGGTCTCGCGCCGCTCGCTGCTTGTCTGGCTGGCCGGGCCGCTGGCGCTGCTGCTGGCCGGGTTGCTGGGGCTGGTTCTGCCGCCCGATCAGCGGAGCCTGCTGCTGCCGTTGAGCTTTGGCCTGCCGCTGGTCGCCGGGGCTGCCCTGCTGCTGGCGGGTGGGTTGCGCTGGCGCTACGGTTCCCAGGTGGCGCTGGCGGGCACGTCGCTGGCGCTGGCCCTGGCGCTGGGCGGGGCCATGCGCTGGTACAACCTCCACTGGGACGGCGGCTACGTCTTTCACCCCGACGAATGGAACTTTAACCAGTCGGCCCGCCAGCTGGCCCCGCCCTACCACCCGCGCTTTTTTGCCTATGGCAGCCTGCCACTCTACATGTTTCACTTCACCGCCGTGGCCCTCAGCTGGGGCGGCGATGGACGCTGGCTGGAAAGCCTGGCCGATTTTGTGCTGATCAGCCGGGCCTTCTCCGCCCTGGCCAGCACTCTCACCATTGCCCTGGTGGCGCTGATGGGCTGGCACCTCGGTCGTTCCGCCGGGCTATGGGCAGCCTGGCTGCTCAGCGGGGCGGTGCTGGCGATTCAGCATGCTCACTTTGGCACCACCGACTCGCTGCTGACGCTGCAAATGGCCCTGATTGCCTACACCAGCCTGCGCTACAGCGAAACTGGCGCACGGCGCTGGCTGGTAGCGGTCGCCATCTGCCAGGGCGTGGCTATCGCCACCAAGATGACGGCGCTGCTGTTTGGCGTTTTTCCGCTGCTGGCGCTGCTCGTCTGGGCCAGCCGCTCCACCAGCACCTGGCCCGCTTTTTTGCGCCACATGCTGGGCCGCAGTGCCGCCGGGAGCGCCGTGGGCCTCACCGCCTGTCTGGTGTGTGCGCCCTACTATCTGCTCGACTGGCAGGGCCTGGCCCGCTCCATGGGGGCCGAATTTTCCATCGCCTCCACCGGGCAGGTTACCTACACCTACCAGTTTATCGGCAGCCTGCCCTACCTGCACAACCTCTACAACAGCCTGTTCAACCTTGGCCCGGCCCTGCTGCTGCTGGGCCTGGTCGCCTGGGGCACCATGCTCTGGCGGGCCATTGCCCGGCGCGACCACGCGGCCTGCCTGCTGACGCTTGGCGCTGGCCTGTATGCCCTGCTCGTGGGCATGTTTCAGGCCAAATACATCCGGTACATGCTGCCGCTGCTGCCCTTCACCTGCCTCTTTGCCGGGCTGCTGCTGGCCGACCTGCTACGGGCTGGCGGCTGGCGGCGCTGGCTTGGTGGCGCTGCTGGCCTCGCCACCGTCGGGCTGACGCTGGCCTACGGCCTGGTGTTTGTGCTGGGCGTCTACGCCCGGCCCGACCCGCGCATCGCCGCCAGTTGGTGGATGTACCAGCAGCTGCCACAACAGAGCATCGTGCTGCGCGAACAGTTCTCGCCCCGCCTGCCGGTGGCCATGCAGGAACCAGCTAATCCGCTCGCCGAGCGCTTCGGGCCGTTTCTGTTTCGTTCCGAAACGCTGCTGCTCTACAACGAGGGCACCGCTGAGTCGCCCGCCTACTATGGCCAGGCCCTGAGCCAGGCCGACTATTTTGTGATCGCCGACCGCAGCCAGTATGCTACCTTTCCTCGCTTTCCCGAGCTGTTTCCCGTGCGGGCCTGCTTCTACCGCCAGTTGTTCAGCGGCGGGCTGGGCTACCAGCTGGTCTACCAGGGCAGCCGTGGGCCAATGCTGGGCAACTGGCGTATCGGCGGCGAGCGCGACCCACTGCTGGAAGAGACCTTTCAGGTCTTTGATCACCCGACCGTGATGATATTTCAACGCACCGCCACCGCCACTGCGCCCACCATCACACAAGCCTTAACCACTGCCGCGTGTCGGCAGGCGGCTCGGAGTCCACCATGATGCAGCAACAGCTTCGCCAGACCCTGATTTTGCTCGGTCTACCCTGTCTGTGTACCCTGCTCCTGGCAATCCTTCTCTGGAACCTTCCCCACGACATCCACATCAACATCGGTCAACCCACCGACGCCGCCTACCTCGAAGGTTTCCACGAGCGCTCCCTTCAGTCCGCTCCACCCTTTGCATCCTACCGCTGGACAACGCCCCAGGCCGAAGTGATCTTGCCCGCTGTGCCCGCACCGGCCCAGGTGCAGTTGCAGCTGGCGGCACCACCGGGCGGCACCACCCTCGAACTGGTGGCAAACGACCAGAAGCTCGGGGCATTTACCATCGTTCCAGACACCCTGCGCTCCTACGAGTCGCTCTGGCGCGGGTCGCCCCGTGGCGATGGCACGTTCACCCTGGGGCTCCATGCGCCTGCCAGCCGCATTGGTGATGATGAGCGCCCGCTGGGGGTGCTGGTGAGTCGTATTACGGTGACGCCGCTGGGCTGGAGCTTACCACCCTGGTTGCCCCTGGTCTGTTTGCTGGCGCTGGTGATGGCTGGCTGGCAAAGCGCCCGACTGCTGGGCGCACCGGCCCTGGCGGCCAGCCTGGCGGCGAGTCTGCTGGGCATGGGCATGGCCCTGGGCTGGGGGCTGGCCCGGCTCTGGGTCGCGCCCTTTCTGGGCGTCGCTGCTCTGGGGGCCGTCGCCGTTAGCGGCACACTCACCCTGCTGCACTGGCGCACCGCCGCCCGTGAGTCCCTGCGCCCGGCTGATTTGCTGGCGCTGTTTGCCGTTTGCACCACCGCCATTCCGGTTTATCTTTACCTGCGCATCGGCTGGCCCAACCCGCCCACCTTCTACGACATCCTGCTGGCGCTGCTGCCGCTGGGCCTGCTGGCCCTTTGGAGCGAGGGCACCACGCGGCGGGTGGCCCTGGGCGGCGTGCTGGCGGTGGCCCTGGTCTTTCTCGGCATCGGCCTGGTGGAAACCTTTCGCAGCGACTTTTCCCGCGATTTTCTGGCCATCTACCGGGGCGTCGCCCGCTTTGTGCATGGCACTGGCCCGCTCTACCTGCTGGACGTGATTCAGGCCAATCCGCTAGATGCAACCTTTAAGTATCCACCGACCTTTGCGCTGCTGTTTGCGCCGTTTACGTGGCTCAGTTTCGTTCCGGCCTTTTACAGCTGGAAAGTGTTTAACCTGCTGCTGCTGCTGGCAAGCTGCGCCCTGCTGCTGCACACCTATCGCATTTCCTGGCGCTCGGGTGCCGCTGCCGGGCTGCTGCTGCTGGCCTGCACCCTGGCCCCGCTGATCGACTCACTGCGCTTTGGCCAGCTCGACCTGGTGCTGCTGTTTCTGCTCACGCTGGGCCTCCACGCCGTGCGGCAGGGCCACAACACATGGTTTGGGGCGCTGGTGGGGCTGGCA
>JALONX010000710.1 GCA_025454695.1 Chloroflexaceae bacterium | reverse complement strand
GCTTGGCATGAAGATCGCATGGTCATCCGGTCGCCCGCGCCGCGACGATGAGCCGGACAACATTGAAATTCGCAAGCGGCTGCATGCCCGCGCCCCGGCCTTTGTCTTCGGCAGCATCAACGAGAAAATTTACCTGGCCGAGGCCAACGCGAAGATGGCCCACTTCATCCCGGCTACCTTCCCCGGCCCGGTTGTGCGCCGCACCACTGGCACACCGTTTATGGGCTACGCTGGTACGGCCAACATCATGCAGGAACTGGTGAATCGCTTCTACGAAACGGTGTTTAACTTCCTGCCAGTGGAAACAGTGGCCAAACCCGCTGGCCCCGGCCAGGCCCCACCCGCTGGCCCACCACCAGTTGCCAGCCAGACTCAGATGGCCTGGACGAAAGAGGCCACCACCCGGCTCGACCAGGCCCTGGAAACAGTGCCCTTTCTGGCCCGCATCAGCGCCAGCCGTTCGTTGCGGCTCGCCGCCGAGCAAGCCGCCCAGGCCCGTGGCGCAAGCGAAGTGACCCTGGAACTGGTGGAAGCAGCCCTGGCCCACGGCGCGGCGGGCGGGTGAGTCTGTCTGTGGATGGGGACGGGAGACCGGAGACCGGGAAACACCAGGATAACCGTGTGTTTTCCGGTCTTTTTGTCTCCGCATCTCTGCGTTAAACTCTACCCCACGTTCTCCGCGTGCTCCGTGGTGAAAATCCGACACGTGGTTGACGCCCGTCAGTGCAACTATTACAATAGTATACACGTAGAAAAAGTGAAGGGATGGCAACACTGGCCTGGTTTGTGGCCACTGCCCGTTGCACCGTTCGCCTGGAAAATGATGAACCGTTGCCATGCGGCACGGGAACTTGCATAGACACTATTGTCTTTAAACTAAAGGACTCGCTGCAATGCGTCTTATTCTCTATCTTGGAAAGGGTGGCGTTGGCAAAACCACCACGGCGGCTGCCACGGCGGTGCGGGCCGCAGAACTGGGCTATCGAACACTGGTGGTGAGCACAGACGTGGCCCATAGCCTGGCCGATGCCCTGGATGCGCCGCTAGGCGCACTGCCAACACAACTCACGGAACGGCTCTGGGGCCAGGAAATTAACGTGCTTGACGAAGTGCGCCAGCACTGGGGCCAGCTGCGTACCTATCTTTCCACCCTGCTGCGCCGCCGGGGCGTGGATGAGGTGGCCGCCGAGGAACTAGCAATCATCCCCGGCATGGAAGAGGTCGTGAGTCTGCTCCACATTCGGCGGCAGGCCCGCGACGGCAACTTCGATGTGGTAATTGTGGACGCCGCGCCCACCGGCGAAACGGTGCGCCTGCTCACCATGCCGGAGACGTTTCAGTGGTATGCCGCCCGAGTGATGGACTGGGAACCGACCACGCTGAAAGCGGCCCGGCCCCTGGTGAAGGCTCTGGTGCCCGCCGCTGACATGTTTGCCACCCTGGAGAAGCTGACCAAAGGCGTGGAGGCGCTGCGGGAAACGCTGCTCGACCCGGAGGTAAGCTCCTACCGCCTGGTGGTGAACCCGGAGCGCATGGTGATTAAAGAGGCCCAGCGGGCTGCCACCTACCTGGCGCTGTTCGGCTACCCGGTTGATGGCGTGGTGCTGAACCGGGTGCTGCCGGTGGAAGCGGCTGAGGGCGAGTTTATGAAGGAACTGGCCCGCATTCAGCAGGGCTACCGCCAGATGGTCTACGACACTTTCGATCCGCTGCCGATCTGGCAGTCACCCCACTACGCCCGCGACCTGCGCGGCGTGGCCGACCTCTCGCTGGTGGGCCAGGCCCTGTTTAAGGATGTTGACCCGGTGAAGGTGCAGTTCCAGGGCAAAACCCAGGAAATTGTGCGCGACGGCGACGAGTATGTGATGCGGCTGCCCCTGCCCCATGTAGAGATCGGCAAAGTGGCGATGACCAAGCGAGGCGATGAACTCTTTATCGAGATTGGCAACTTCCGCCGCGACATGATTTTGCCCACCACACTGGCCGAACGGCCCGCCCGCCGTGCCGTTTTCAAAAATGGTGTGCTGGAAGTACGGTTCGGCGCACCCGAAGCCCTGCCCGCCACCGAAGAAGCTCCTGTTGTTTAACTGATGCAAGAACGGAGAACCGAGAACCGAGAACCGGGAAAGATTGCGGTTCTTGGTTCTCGGTTCCTGGTTCTTGCGATGTGTACATAGTGTAAACATTACGTGTAATGTTGCAATGTGTTAGCACACGGGCTGCCGGGCTGAAGCCCTCGGCTCGTGCATGCTAAGCCCACCTGCGCGGGCTGCCATGCGCTAGCCTTGTGAAGCATTACAATTATGACCTAGCACACGGCGTCATCGTAGAGCGCCAAATCTGCAATCTACAATCTGCAACCTGTAATCAAGTAAGGAGGCAATGATGCCAGCACACAACATCTCGCTCATCGGCGTGCCGCTCGACCTGGGCGCGGGACGGCGCGGCGTGGATATGGGGCCGAGTGCCATTCGCTACGCCGGGCTGCTGCCCCGGCTGACCGAGGCAGGCTTTCGCGTGCGCGACCTGGGCAACCTGGCCGCGCCTGTGGCCGAGACCTGCCCCACGCCCGCCCCAGGCGAGAAGCTGCGCTACCTGGAGCCAATCGCGGCCCTCTGCGCTGCTCTGGCCGACCGGGTGGCCGCCTGCATTGAAGACTCACAGCTGCCCCTCATCCTCGGTGGCGACCATAGTCTGGCCCTTGGATCGGTGAGCGGCGCGGCCCGCGACCGGCGGCTTGGCCTGCTCTGGATTGACGCCCACGCCGACTTTAACACCGCCGAAACCACCCGCAGCGGCAATATTCACGGCATGCCGCTGGCCGCGCTGACCGGGCGGGGCCACCCATTGCTCACGGCCCTGGCCGGGCAAACGCCCGCTATTCGCCCCGAACATGTGGCCCTGATCGGCATTCGTGACCTTGACCCGCTGGAACGGGAAGCGTTGCGCTGGTCGGGGGTACGCTCCTACACCATGCACGACATTGACCGGCGCGGCATGGCCACGATCATCGAGGAAGCCCTCGCTGTTGTCACCGCAGGCACCGATGGCTTTCATGTGAGTTTTGATCTGGATGTGGTTGACCCGCAGGAAGCGCCCGGGGTGGGCACGCCGGTGCTGGGCGGCATCTCCTACCGCGAGGCCCACCTGGCGATGGAGCTGATTGCAACCAGCCAGCAGATGATCAGTATGGATCTGGTGGAGGTCAACCCGATTCTGGATGAGCGCAATGCCACGGCGGCGCTAGCAGTGGAGTTGGCCCTGTCGGCGTTGGGGAAGCGCATTTTGTAGCGGAATGCGCGTCGCGCAGGCGCAGCGGGCGGGTGACACATCTGCCCAGTAGCCTGGTGAAAGAGGTTGTTGGTTTCGCCTGCGCGGCGAGCGCTTGGGGGCCAACTCCCAACACCCCGTTGGGGCCTGACGCCCAAAACCCCCGCATGTAAGTTTGATGGCAACGACACAACAGGTAGCGGATTCCTCCTCTAAGAGTCTGTTTGAAAAGGCTACTTTTTTGCTCTCGCAAAGCCGCAAAGTCGCAAAGGGCTGGCTCAAACACGTTCATCTGTACACCTTTGTGTGCTTTGCGCCTCTTCAACTTCGCGGTTCGTGAGCTTGACGAACGGCAGGGCAGGCTTTGCGAGAGGCTTTTCAGACAGCTGCTAAGCCCATACAACGCTTGCTTCGGCGACTCAAATTTGTACTATTTGTACAAGCAAATCTACGGGCCTCCATCTTGCAATCAGCCTACTTCTTTAGTACGCTAAAGCAAGATGCATGGCATGCATGGCCACATTCTTGCACAACGTTATTCTTGTCGTATGTGTCGGCTAGAGTTGCAGAGAAGGACGGCAACGAAGCCGTGAGAGGAGCAAAGCAGTGGAGCTTTTTAT